>QNFC01000405.1 GCA_003645395.1 Gammaproteobacteria bacterium | reverse complement strand
TTTGAGCGGCTGAACGGCTATTCCGTAAAATCACGCCTGGAAACCGCTTTGCGAGGTGTGGGTTTGTTTCCCGAAACCTGGGATCGGCCTGTGGAAAAGCTGTCTGGAGGGGAGCGTCGGCGTGCGGCTTTGGCGGCGGTTTTGTTGAGCAACGCCGATTTGCTTTTGCTGGATGAGCCCACCAACCATCTTGATTTGGAATCGTGCGAGTGGCTGGAGAACTTTCTCGACCAATATCCCGGGGCGGCCATTATCGTTTCGCATGATCGTCATTTTTTGGACCGGGTGGCCCAGCGAACACTTCATTTGGATCGTGGCAAGCTGGTCAGTTACAGGGGCAACTACAGTTTTTTCGACGAGCAGAGTGCTCTGCGTTATGAGCAGGATTTGAACGCCTGGGAGCGCCAACAAAACAAGATCAAGATTACTGAAGATTACATTCGTCGCAACATCGAAGGACAGAAGACGAAGCAGGCCCAGGCGCGTCGCAAGCAGTTGGCCAAAGAAGAGAAGCTGGAACGGCCCAGCACCGAACCCGGTTTGTTCCGCTTTCAGTTGTTGCCCGTCCGGCCGAGCGGCGGCACCGTTTTGCAAACGGAGAATCTGGGTAAGAGTTTTGACGAACAAAAACTGCTCAACGATTTTGAAATGTATATCTCGCGAGGGGAACGCATCGGCATAGTGGGGCCCAATGGTTGTGGAAAAAGCACACTTCTGAAGATGATGGCCGGCCGATTGGTGCCGGACATGGGACGGGTGGTCATAGGCCACAACGTGGATCTGGGTTTTTACGACCAGGAGCTGGCCAGCGTTTCGGACCACAATACGGTGCTGGCGGAAATGCAGTCGGTGGATCCGGTGGCCACTCTGGGAGAGCTGCGTTCTTTCCTGGGGGCCTTTGGTTTTGGTGAAGATTTGTTTGATCGCCAGGTGGCGCGTTTGTCCGGGGGAGAGCGTGGACGACTGGCCTTGATGCGCTTGATCAAGGAGGGCCACAACACCCTGCTGCTGGACGAGCCCACCAACCACCTGGATATCCGCAGTCGGGAATCATTGGAAGCGGCGTTGATCAAGTATTCGGGTACGCTGATTGTGGTTTCCCACGACCGTCGTTTCTTGAACAAGATCGTCGACAAGTTGGTTGTTTTTCCGGCGGCTAACGATTTGGTAGGGCGGGCTGAAGGTCGCACGCGTATCTTTCTTGGCAATTACGAAGACTTCAGTCGTCAGAAGACTCTTGAGAAAGCACAAGAGCAATTGGTTGCGGGGGCAACAATTCAGAAAAAGGGTGCCGGCAAACCCAATGAGGCTGAATCGACTGCCATCAACGGTCGAGCTCCATTGAGCAAAAATGAACAAAAACGCAGGGAAAAGTTGATTGAAAAGGCTGAATCAACCATCCTGACTCTGGAAGAGGAAAAAGACACGGTCATCACCGAAATGACCAGCCCGGATCTGGGCAACAAACGGCGTCTGGTGCTGGGCAAGCGCTGTGTGGACATAGACAAGGAACTGGAAGAAAACCTGGCCCAATGGGAACAGTGGAGCCTGGAAATCGAAGAAGGGATCTGAAAGAATACATGGGCACTCGTCGCGATGAAGAACAGGGATACAGCACCGAAAGACCGAGAGACAAGGCGGTTATTGCCGGCGTCAATTTGCCAATTGCCTGGAGCGGAGGCATGGGCGGTGAGGCCGACTTGCCTGAGTTGGCCCGTCTGGTGGACACTGCCGGAGCCGATGTGGTGGGAGAGGTTGAGCAGAACCGCCATCGGCCGGTGCCGAGTACTTATCTGGGCAAGGGCCGGCTGGAGGACCTGCAGGAACTGGTGGAACAAACCGATGCCAATCTGGTGGTCTTCGACAACGATCTTTCGCCGGCCCAGGGCAAGAATCTGGAAAATATTCTGGAAGTCAACGTCATCGACCGCACGGAATTGATCCTGGATATTTTTGCCTCTCACGCCAGCACGCGGCAGTCGAGTCTGCAGGTGGAATTGGCGCAGTTGCAATACATGCTGCCCCGGCTGACCAGGTTGTGGTCGCACCTTGAACGGCAGGCTGGCGGCATCGGAACCCGTGGCCCAGGCGAGACCCAGCTGGAGACTGATCGGCGGTTGGTGAACAAGCGCATCACGGCCTTGCGCAGCCAGCTGAAGGACATCGCCAGCAGTCGCATCACCCAGGTGCGTTCCCGTGAAGGCGTCTTCAAAACGTCGCTCATTGGTTATACGAATGCGGGCAAGAGCACCCTCATGAACGGCCTCACCGACGCCAAGGTTTATGTGAAGGATCAGCTCTTTGCCACTCTGGACGCCACAACCCGCAAAGTGGAACTCGACGAGCGGCGGCGTTTTCTGCTCACCGACACCGTGGGTTTTATTCGCCGTTTGCCGCATCATCTGGTGGAGAGTTTCAAGGCCACCTTGCAGGAGGTCCAGGATGCGGATCTGATGATCCACGTGGTGGAAGCCAGCAGCGAAGACCCCGAGCATCAGATCAGATCCGTG
>QNFC01000404.1 GCA_003645395.1 Gammaproteobacteria bacterium | reverse complement strand
CCACGGTTATGCAGGTATGCCATGAAACGGGCCTGATAGATGGCCATAATCGGTCCCAGGCCCATGGATACGGTGGGAAACTGCCAGAACTCAGGCATCAGCCAGGGGTGGGGGTAAGACGAAATGCCGGGGCCATCACCCAGGTCGCGACGAAAATTGAGAATTTGCTCCTCGGTCAGGCGGCCCTCCAGGAACGCACGAGCATAGATTCCTGGTGACGTATGGCCCTGGAAAAACACCATGTCGCCGCCGTGGCCGTCGGTAACCCCACGGAAAAAATGGTTAAAACCAACCTCAAGCATGGTCGCGCAGGACGCATAACTGGCAATGTGACCACCCACGCCGCTGCCATCTTCGTTGGCGCGCACCACCATGGCCATGGCATTCCAGCGGTTGTACCCGCGCAGCTTGCGCTCCAGCTCCTGATCGCCAGGGACCGGTGGTTCGCGATCCACCGGAATCGTGTTCAGATAGGGAGTATTAGCGTTGTAGGGGGACTCGACCCCACGGCGGCGTGCTTCATCTGCCAACTGCTGCAGTAGAAAATGGACCCGTTCGGCACCATCCGCTTCAAACATGGAACCTAGCGCGGCAAGCCACTCCAGGGTTTCCTGCGGATCGATATCCGCCGTTACTACCAGTTCGGCCGTCTTGGCCTCATTGGGTTTATTCATTGGCTAACGCCCTCCGATTCGGGGGTATTTGATCGGGTCATTAAACGGTACCGACCGCTGCTGATCTGGTTATCGCCAGCATTGGCGAGCTGTTCGCAACTCACATAGATACTGTGATCGCAAAGCGCGCCATTCTACACCAGCCAAATTTTGCTGACCGCAGCAGCGCCGTCGATAGACAGGGTAAAATGCCACTTCCAGGCCAAATTCCTGGCCTGCTCAAGAACCTCTGACCGACTGCAATGACTGATTCAATAGAGTTAACCCAACCCGACGACTGGCACCTGCATCTACGCGACGGCCCAATGTTGCAAACCGTGGTCGGCCACACCGCCAACCAGTTTGGTCGTGCCATGGTCATGCCTAATCTGATTCCGCCCGCCACTACCTGCCAGCAGCTGCTCGATTATCGCCAGCGCATCCTCGCCGCACTGCCAGATGACAGCCAGTTCAACCCGATCATGGCGCTCTACCTGACCGACCAGCTCAACGAAGCTGAAATTCGCGAGGCCGCCAGCAACCCGCACATAGGCGCGGTCAAACTTTACCCAGCCGGGGCAACCACTAATTCTGATTCCGGAGTTAGCGACCTGCAGGCGATCTACCCGATTCTTGAACTTATGGAAAAACATGGCCTGCCGCTGCTGGTGCATGGCGAGGTGACCGATTCGGCGGTGGATATTTTTGACCGGGAGGCGGTATTTATTGACCGTCATCTAATACCAATAATCAACAAATTCAGCGCCCTGCGAGTGGTGCTCGAACATGTCACCACCGCTGACGGCATTGAGTTTGTACAGCAAGCCCGCGATGGCATTGCCGGCACACTCACCGCTCACCACCTGCTGCTCAATCGCAATCACCTGCTAGTGGGTGGCATTCACCCCCACCATTACTGTCTGCCGGTGCTCAAGCGTGAAACCCATCGACAGGCACTAGTTAAAGCGGCAACTTCCGGTAATCCGCGATTTTTTGCTGGCACCGACAGCGCGCCCCACCCAAAAACAGAAAAAGAATCCGCCTGCGGCTGTGCCGGTATTTATACTGCCCACGCGGCCGTTGAACTCTATACGGAAGCCTTTGATAATGTCGGCGCACTCGACAAATTAGAAGGGTTCCTCAGCCACTACGGCGCAGATTTTTACCGCCTGCCGCGCAATACGGAACAAATCACCCTACGGCGAACGCCAACGCAAATAGAACAGCAGTTTGGTCAAGGTAACGAGACGGTTGTGCCATTGCGCGCCGGCGGCAACCGCCAGTGGCTGTTAGCCGATTCCGACAGTAACTTAGTCAACCGCAGCTAACATGCCAAACCGCTAGCAGCCCTAAACCGGCGGCGGCCGAGTCCCTTTAAATGCTATGGTTTCTGACCAGCGCTGCTGACACTCAGCAATAGCCGGCCAACCCTGCAGCGAATACCCAGCGGCAACTAGCTGGTCAAGCACCACTCCCAGCGCAATCGTCACCAGAGAAAGACCCTGCGCATCGATAACTTGCTCGATCAGTGCAATTTCCAACTCGGGCAATAGCTGCCGCAGAGTATCGGCAGAAGTTTCCAGTCGCTGAGTCGCCTCCGGCACTTGTGGGTTCAACCGCCGACAATAGAGCTGATCAGCACTCAGAGGCGTCAGCCTGACTGCTTGCCAGTCAAGCCACTGATCCGCTATCGCCCGCAATTGCAGGGCGGCAGGATAAACCGAATCATCAGCGCCTCGGCTCGCCACCAGATATCGCTGAATAGTGTGCACCTCGGACAACACAAAACCGTCATCATCGATCATCGGCACTTTGCACAGCGGGTTCAACGCTTCAGGTAGGTAAATCGCCTCGCCGT
>QNFC01000403.1 GCA_003645395.1 Gammaproteobacteria bacterium | reverse complement strand
GGTCAGGGTACCTATACCGCCGTGCAGCAGATGGTGGCCGAAGCCATTGATGGTCAGCTCGACCAGGTCACTATCAAGCCGGTTTCCACCAGCAATCTGCCGTTTGATTTTGGAGTTGGCGGTAGTCGGACTACTTTTACCATGGGCAAAACCACCATCGATGCCCTGGATAAACTCAAGGCCCAGCTAGCCGATTCGGCGGGCCTAAGCGGCGAATGGCAGGGCGGCACATTGATGGCGGGTGACCAACGGCTGAGCTTTGCTGAACTGGCCGCAGACGCCTGCGCTAAACAGGGCGGCGATATCATCGTCGATGAATACGCCAAACTGCCCCTGCAGCCAGAAATGGTCGATACCAATTTCACCGCCCAGGTGGTGAAGGTGCGGGTGGATATGGAGACCGGCCAGGTGAAGCTGGAAAAGGTCGTCAGCGCCCACGATGTGGGGACGATTATTAATCCGGTGGCGCATCTTGGTCAGCTCGAAGGCGGCATGATTTACGGCATGGGCATGGCGCTGATGTCGGGTCAAAAATTCGATGAAGGCAAACCCGAATCGTTACACCTGGGCGATTACAAACTGCCGAATATCAAAGACATCCCGCCGCTAGAAACCATTCTGTTAGAACGAGATGAAGGTCCTGGACCGTTTAATCTAGGGCCAGTGGGTGAAGCCTCAAACGTGGCTTTGCCGGGGGCCATCGCCAACGCCGTGGCGGACGCCATTGGTAAGCCAGCGTTTAGTTTGCCGCTGACTGCTGAGCGGGTTTATGGGTTGATTAATGGTTAGTTGTTCTCTGCTTTTTTAGAGGTTCCTTTAGTCCTATGTCCCTGTGTGAAAGAAGGGAAACAGCATCACATTTATATTCAAGGAAGGAAAAACACTATGTCACTCGATTCATCACAACCCAATTGCCGTCGTTTTGACGGTCAGATTGCCATTGTCACCGGCGGTGCCCAGGGTATCGGTAAGGCCACGGCGATTCGTCTAGCCGCAGAAGGGGCCACCGTGTTGATTGCCGACCGTGCTGAGCCAGAAGCACAGGCAGTCGCCGATCTCATTACCGCCAGTAGCGGCCAGGCAAGTGTCGTCTCTACCGACCTGGAAACCTGGGAAGGGGCGGAAGCAGTCGTGAAAACTGCCGTGGAGCGCTACGGCCGGGTTGATGTGGCCGTGCATAACGTCGGCGGCACTATCTGGGCTAAGCCGTTTCATCTGTACCCGATTGACCAAATTGAAAAAGAGATTCAGCGCTCGCTCTGGCCGACTCTCTGGTGTTGCCGGGCGGTGATTCCGCAGATGATTGAGCAGCAGTCGGGGTCGATCGTAAATGTCGGTTCAGTAGCCACCAGGGGCATCAACCGCGTGCCTTACTCTGCTGCTAAAGGTGGCGTGGCGGCAACGACAGTCTGTTTAGCGATGGAGCTCGCTGAGTACAATATTCGCGTTAACTGCGTGGCCCCCGGCGGAGTCGATGGTGGTGAGCGCGCAGTCGCGCGTAATAAAGGCCTGGCCGATTATGATCAGGTCGATGCCGACGGTATTAAAGGGGTGATGGATCAGACTTTCCGAGATACCCCAATGGGTCGTATGGGCACGCCGGATGAGCTGGCCGCCGCA
The DNA here is from genome assembly GCA_003645395.1 of Gammaproteobacteria bacterium. Taxonomy (GTDB): domain Bacteria; phylum Pseudomonadota; class Gammaproteobacteria; order Immundisolibacterales; family Immundisolibacteraceae; genus QNFC01. The sequence continues at coordinate 891 of QNFC01000403.1, read as the reverse complement.
ATTGCCTACATGGCTTCACCCGATGCCGGTTATGTGACGGGTGAAGTGATGCATTGTTCCGGTGGTGGTGCGGGCATCCGCTAGCAGGTTTATTTTGTAGGAGCGACTTTAGTCGCGACAGCGGTGGCTTACGGAGCCCGTTGGTCGCGACTGAAGTCGCTCCTACAAAAAATGTGTAAAAAACCTGGCCTGGAACGCTCTCTACCCCAGCTCTTTTTTAACTTTGCCCAGCACCCAGAAGGCGCTGGCAATCCAGACTAAATGGATGCCCACGGTGGCGTAGCCGATCGTTGGCTCTTCCAGACCACTGCCGACGCTGTAGATATCCCAGATGCCATCGACTATTTCGGTGACGATAGCGACCCAGATTACGCCGATGTAACGTTGGGGATGTTTGGAGAGGGTGCCGGCCCAGAGCAAGACCACGCCGATGGCGGCGAGCTGGATGCCGACTATTAGCCAGGCATCGAGCAGCAGTTGAAAAGAGTCAGTCCCCTGGTGGAGTTCTACCCCAGGGTACATACCAGGTAGTTGTGGAGCAAAGATGCTGGGCCAGATAGCGACCAGGTTGAGTACGTAAAAAACCCCCATCAGGATCATCCAGATTCTTGCAGCTTTCATTTTGGTTTTCTCTATTGTTAGTAGGGGCTATGAATTACCGCCGAGGGATTTAAGTCCGTCAGCGGCGGATGCGCCTTCGTCGTCGAGGCCGGTTTGCCAGACATCAATGGTTGCGGGGCTCATCGATAGTTGGCGGGGATTGAAAAGCTCTTCTTCGCCAAACAGGCGGGCACCGTAGCTCATTTCGGCGACTCCGTCGGGGCCGACAAAATAGAAGCCGACCGAACCGGATGGCCCGTGGCGTAACAGGTCGAGGGTGATTTCGTAGCC
>QNFC01000402.1 GCA_003645395.1 Gammaproteobacteria bacterium | reverse complement strand
TACGTGGCCAGTGTGTCGGCGATTACTCTGCTGGGCTTTTTGTTGGGCCTGGCGGAAATAGATCCCCTACTCCGATATCAGTCCGGGTTCTGGATTTACGGTGCTGGATTCCTGGTCACGGGGGTGCTGGCGCTGGGGTTGCCCAGGCGGGGGGTCGCGGGCTAATAGAGAGTATTGGTGGTGTGGCTGATTTAAGTCACAACCGACCTGGTGAGGGTCAGTTAAAAACTAATCCTGGGTTGGGTCAGAGCCGACTTTGGTTTAAAGAACAAAATCGAAAAGGGTAATTTATATTTTTTACCGCTGAATGATTCAGGGGTTCTTTAGGACCCTCTGAAAAACTCATGAACTCGTATCTGGAGCCTCGGAACGGCTATCTTCTTCGTTGCAAAACTTCGCAATAGCCCCGCTATTACGCGCGTTTTGCGCCTTGAAGCTAACCATTCTGAGACACCACCTACTTCGTCCAGAGTTATTCAGAGGTTCCTTTGATTTGGGGAGAAGAGTCATGGGTATTCGTACCGGCGCAGAGTACATCGCCAGCCTGAAAGATAATCGCCGCATTTTTATTAATGGTGAAGAGGTCAACGATGTCGTGGACCACCCCGCATTTAGCGGGATTATCGAGGAGGTGGCCCGCCACTATGACCGGTTTCATGAGCCGGAGAAGCAGGCTATTTACACCTACCGTTCGCCGGCGGATGGGGCACCGGTAAGCAACTCTTACCTGTTTGCCCAGACCGCCGAGGAGATGGCGCAGCGGGTCCGTGGCGAGACCGAACGCAAGACCGATACCTACGGCATGATGGGCCGTATGCCTGATTATATGAACGCCTTCATCACCGATGTGGCGGCCATCGGCTATGTTCTTGGCCATAAGGACCAACGGTTTGCCGACAATGCTCAACGTTATTACGAGTATGCGCGGGACAGTGACATCTGTTTTACTCATACGCTGGCCGATCCTAAAAAAGATTACACCGCCTCCGTCGGCGAGCACCGCTCGGTGCGCATTGTTGAGCAGACCAGCGAAGGCATCGTCGTTAGTGGTGCGCGTATGCTCTCTACCCTGGCTCCGGTGAGTAATGAGGTTTTTGTCGGTGCTTTTATGCCGCGAATGCCGGGCGAAGAGGCTTACGCAGTCAGTTTTGCCATTCCGGTGGCCACGGCGGGGCTTAAATTTATCGCCCGAGAGTCCTATGCCCAGGGCCGCAGTCTCTATGATCGGCCGCTTACCGAAAGGTTTGATGAAGGTGACGCGATCGCTATGTTCACCAAGGTTCTGGTGCCCTGGGATCGAGTGTTTGTTGCCGGAGATCCGCTAGCGCACAATTTGATGATGCCCAGCTATCCCGGGTTTCTCGCTCTGCAGGCGAATATTCGCGGCCGGGCCAAGTTGCGTTTTATGACCGGTCTGGTCAGCAAGATGGCCAATGCCCTGGGCCGTAACAAGCAGGCGAGATATCAGGAGATGATTGGTGAGCTGCTCTCTTTTTGTGAGCTGGCGGACGGCCTGATTAGCGCCAGCGCTAACGAAGTTCTGCTCAACAGCATCGCTGCCAAAGCAAAAAATAGCGACCCGGATTTCCGGCTCTCCAACGAGCCAGAAAAGGCGCTCTTTTCCATCCCTAACAACGGCATGGTGGCGATGTCCACGCTGCGGACTTTTTTTCCGATGGTTAACACCAAACTTAATGAGGTAGTGCGGCTAATTGGCAGCAGCAACCTGGTGATGACCCCTACCGAAGCTGACTTTGCCAACCCTGAACTCGCCGCCGAGCTAGAAGGATATATTGCCGGCCCCGACATGAGTGCCAAAGAGCGGGTACGAATTATGAAGCTGGGCTGGGATGCGTTGGCCACCGAATTTGGCGGGCGGCAGGAGATTTACGAAATTTTTTATGCCGGTGATCCGGCCATGGCGCGGATGCTCTACTACTCCACCCCCCGCCGGTTTGAGTTTGAAGCACAGGTCGATGACCTGCTGGCTGAGAGCGCTGTTCTGCAGGAGCAGGCCGATCGCGGCTGAAACTAAACAATTTGATTTCAGACTCTGCGTTGTTTTGGCGGCTGATAATCTCAGAGTAGATGATAAACGTGGGTCTCTTGTCATTTTTTGTTGTTGGTTGTCTACCCTGGTATAGAGGCCAGGTAAATCTGAGTTAGTTACAGGGTCCCAAAACCGCCGCCGCCAGGTGTCTCGATTCTGAGCCGAACACCCGGTTGAAGATCAATCACTCCGCTACCCGGCAATCGCTGTTCCTCGGTGTCGTGTTTCAGAATGTTCTGTCCAGCCATGCCGGCAGCCCCGCCGTTTAGCCCAAACGGCTGAGTTGTCCGCCGTTCACTGAGCAGCGTAGTGGTGACCGGTGCCAGAATCTCAAATTCGCGCACTAGCCCGTCGCCGCCGGGTTGTTTGCCGCTGCCGCCCGATCCGCGGCGAATGGAATATTCGGTTAAACGCAAACCGGGGAAGCGCTGTTCCAGCACCTCTGGATCGGTAATGCGGGTG
>QNFC01000401.1 GCA_003645395.1 Gammaproteobacteria bacterium | reverse complement strand
GCAACAATGAGCTGCTGCTTGGCGCCATCGGTGAGACTCTCACCCCTTCGTACCTCAAGGAGAAGGGCCTTGAGATTATCCCAAGGTACCGAAAATCTCTCCTCGAGACGTTCAAGTTCATCGTCGTATCGTTCGATCCGCTCCGAATAAAAGCGACGCCGCTCAACGTTACGCTCCTGTTGCAGCTTCCTCTTATCTTTGGAGATCGTCATGATCGGAATCGAAAACTGCCTTTCAACTTCACCAAGGAAGGTGAGCAGGCGATTTCGTGTCGTCGTCGTAAAGTCTGCCTTACGTACAAGTACGGCAATTTCGGCGGTATTGGCCGCGATCTTATCCGAGAGTTCGCGATAACGTTTCCCTGCTTTCTTGCAGCGCCTCAAACGTCTGCGAAGCTCACGGGATTCATCGTCAAGACGATTGATATTTCGGAAGAGTCTCAAACTCTCGATAACGCGGTCCTCGGCCTTTTCGTCGAGATCCGCTTGCCGCCCTTGCAGCAATTCCCTCATTCCGCGGCGCTCGCGGCGAGCCTGTTCATTCGTACGCAAGAATAGTTCGAGGATTTCGGTCTCGTGTGACAGCGCGATAAAGACCTTGGCTTCCCCGGCTTCAATACGCTGAGCAATCTCGACCTCACCAGCGCGGTCGAGCAATTTCACGGTACCCATTTCCCTGAGATACATGCGCACGGGGTCATTGGTTTTTTCGAGTTGTTCAACCGGAGGCCGCAATGCGGACTTGGCCGCACCCTTCGACTTTTCAGTCTTTTCAGGTTTTTTTTCCTCGGCAGCGCCACTACCGCCCTCACCCGATCCGTCGGTCTCAGCTCTCGCGACGTCCATAACATCGATATGGAGCTCGGACAGACGCATGTAGATATCATCGAGTTCCTCGGCGATTGCTGTCACTTCTTCGGGCAATTTTTCGAAGAGTTCCTCGTAGATGATATAACCACGCTCTTTCCCCACCTGAATGAGCTTGCCCAGCTCGGGATACTTCTCTTCAATCTGCACTGATGTCCTCCTGGTTGGGAAATCTCGGAATGCCCTCGGGGCCGCCAAATCGGTTTCTATCATTTTTGTCGACGGCGGAGACTCATACACAATCGCTGACGGACTGCCTGAACAACACTGCGCGAGCCCTTTCTCTTCCCTTTTCCAAAATAATCCGAATACGCGTCAAAATTTGCCAACTGGGGCGAGTGTGTACCTGCGAATCGGAATCATTTCCGGGCATGGCCACATGACCATCAAACGAATATGGGCCTCGTCTGAGGTGTTGGCAAGTCCTGAATTGCACAGAAACGGTTTATTTCTCAGAATTTGGGAAAATCCCGCCGCAAACGGGCCTTTTCGGCCAACAATCGGCTCACCTCTTCGTTATCGCCTCTCCGCTCGGCTTCCTCAATCAGAGGCCCAATTCGGCGCGCACGGTAACGCGCCTGCCGGTCAAGCACGACACCAAGATGACGAATGATGGTCTCGTCGGTCACTTCAGGCAACTCGCTGTTGACCAACTCAGCAACGAGGGACTTGGTGCTCTCGTCGAGATTCTGGCACAGGGCAACAACATCAAGCGCTCCCTTGGACTCCGTATCACCACTGATCATATCTTCTACAGCATGAATCACAGTGCGTACCCGCACATCTTCGATGCCTTCGACATCAACAGCATCAACGATCCTCACGCGCCAGTCATGGCCACACTCGAGCAGAATACGAGCAAGATAGAGTTCACCTGGCGCCACCGATTCCCGCCTCTTCGGCAGAACCTCGCCACTGCTTCGTGGTTGACGTCCCTGGGCCTCAATATCGTGCGGTCGCAGGTAGAGTTCGCGGGCCAGCTCTTCGATGAGGTTGCGACGCATCGCAGGATCGGTCGCTGAACAGACCATCTCCGAGAGCTTGAGGCCCTCGCGCCGTCGTTCGCGCGGTTCCGGCGGCAGGTCTCGTACAAGAAATTTCAGGATCGGCATCGGATTTTCAACAAGAGCATTCATCGCCTCGACCCCATGATCTCGAATAATGTCATCGGGATCTTTGCCACCTTCCATGACAACGACGCTGACGTTGACCGCAGTCTCAAGCAATACACGAGCCCCGGCCTCAGCAGCGCGCAAACCTGCTGGATCGGCGTCGTAACACAAGACGACCCGCCCATCGGGGCCAAGCAGGCGACGCAACAAGCGCGCATGATCCGATGTCAGCGCAGTCCCGAGGGTTGCGACGGACCGACACAGACCAACCTTGTGCAGGGAGAGACAGTCGAAATAGCCTTCGACGACAAGGACCTCCCCGCTTTCCGAAATCGCCCTGCGTGCGCGATCAAGGCAGAACAAGGTTTGGCTCTTGGCAAAAAGTACACTCTCGGGACTGTTGAGGTATTTGGGTTCGCCGTCGCCAAGAATCCTTCCGCCAAAAGCGACAAGCCTGCCATCGGTACCACGAATCGGAAACATAATTCGTTTGCGGAAACGGTCATACGGGCGGTTTCCCCGCTCTGGCATCACG
>QNFC01000400.1 GCA_003645395.1 Gammaproteobacteria bacterium | reverse complement strand
TGCTGGTCAATCATTGCCACCAGCAAATGCAGCGGCTCAATAAACTGCTGATCTCGCCCGAGCGCCAGACTCTGGGCGTCGGCCAGGGCGTTTTGAAACTGAGTAGTAAGTTTATCCATGCGCATTTATTAATCCTCCCTAATAGCGCCTAACGTTACCTAATACTTGGGGGGGACCCGTGACAAAATCAATAGCAATCAGGCTACTGCATACGGAACTAGCTCCACAAGCTCACCCAGACTTCAGGAAATCAAACCTGCGAACCCAGACCATCCAGCACCAGATTTACAGGACTAACCAAACCAATCACTTCACCATTTTCAACCACCGGCGCCCGAGTCAATGAGTGGTGAACAAATAGCGCTGCGCAGTAGCGTATATCCATCTCCGCTTCCACCTTAATCACCGGCTTCTGCATAATTTCGTAGACATTAATCCGCTCCGGCGAACGCTCTTTAGAAAGCACCTGCCGAGCGATGTGGGACACCAGAATCATGCCCCACTCATCGTAATCGTGGGATTTATTAACCATCAGCACCGATGTCTTCATGCTGAGCATCTCCCGCAGCGCTTCGGCCACCGTACGCATGCTGTCTATCCAGTGCACATCTGAACTCATCACCTCGCGCACGGTAATTACTTTGCGATCATTCATATCTTGTCCTCCACAACGTGGGCCAACTCTTCCATCTGGTGAACCACGCCGACGGCGTCCTCCACATCAATCTGAAAAGCAATTCCGGTACCCGGCTTGGTATCAAATTCACCTACTTCAGCAATGTGTTCCAGCACACCGCGAGCCAGGTGCTCTTCAACCAGCATCAAAATAGCGTCACGCCGGGCGTCGAGGGACAGACCAAAAAAAGTCGACTTCTTTTTTATCCCTTCGCCGCGGGCATTATTAATTACCGTCGCACCGGTAGCCCCGTATTGACGTGCGGTTTTCAGTATTCGTTCGGTTTTGTCATCCTCAACCAGGGTGACGATCATTTTGAAACGCACAGCATTCCTCCTGCTTGGTTAACCATTCTAATTGGAGCGGTGATCGGCACGCAGGCCAGCAAACTGCGCATAAGCCAGCACTGCGATAATAGGGAAAAGACTGGCAAAGGCAATCAACCCAAAACCATCGAGCACAGGGTTTCGTCCTGGCACCGCTGTCGCCAGGCCAATCCCCAACGCGGTTACTAACGGCACGGTAACCGTCGAGGTCGTCACACCGCCGGAATCATAGGCCAGGCCGATAATCGCTTTGGGGGAAAACAGCGTCTGCACCATTACCACCCCATAGCCACCGATGATGAACCAGTGCAGCGGCCAGCCAATAACGATACGAACCGTGCCTAGGGCTATGCCAGTAGCTACCCCAACCGACACTGCCAGTCTCAATCCCCACGGATTAATCGCATTACCCGACACCTGTTGCGCCTTCATTGCCACAGCGATGAGGGAAGGTTCCGCCAGCGTGGTGGCAAAGCCAACACTGGCCGCAAACAGGTAGATCCAGTAATAGTGATACCAGAGCGCATTCGGGTCTGATGCCACCGGGTCAGCCATCTGGCTGGCCATCAATTTACCCACCGGAAATAGCGCTTTTTCGAGACCAGTTAGAAAAAACGCCAGCCCCAGAATCACATATAAAAACCCGATCAGCGTACGCCGAACGTCGTGAATGGGGCGTCGAATAACCAGTAGCTGAAAGCCACCGATTATCGCCACAATCGGCAGCACGTCCCAAACGGTGCCGAGCAGCGTTGTCCACAACAATTCGAGATAATTCAATGCACCAACATCCCGTAGCCCATGACGAACATGATCGGAAACAATGATGCAAATGCGATTAACCCAAAGCCATCCACCATTGGGTCTCGACCTTTGATCGACGAGGCCAGACCAATCCCCAGCGCCGTAACCAACGGAACGGTGACGGTAGAGGTGGTCACCCCGCCGGAATCATAAGCAACGCCGATAATCTCCGCCGGTGCGAAAAAAGTCATCATGCCAATGATCGCGTAGCCACCAATAATCAGTAGTGGCAATGACCAGTTAAGCAATATGCGCAACACCCCCAGAAAAATTGCTATCCCTACTGAGAGAGCCACCGTATACCGTAGCCCCTCGGCATAATCTTCCAGGCTTTCTGCATCGGGCTGAATCAATCCGGCATCCGCGGCTACCTCGGCGGCTTCCTCGGCAACGGCGATTAATGTCGGCTCAGCGATCGTGGTGCCAAAGCCCAGCCCGAACGCAAAACAGAGCAACCAGAACAGACTGCCCTTGCGCGCCAGATCGTGGGCCATGTTCTCGCCAATCGGGAACAGACTCATCTCCAGGCCTTCGATAAAGAACCCCAGACCCGCTACGACCAGCAAAGACCCCACCAACAGATCGACAACCTGCGGAAACGGCTGCTGCAACACCACCAGTTGAAAAAACAGGATTACGCCGATAATTGGCAACAGATCGACAAAAGCGCTGCCAAACTGTTTTACAAGGCGATTAGCTCGCAAGTTCATA
>QNFC01000399.1 GCA_003645395.1 Gammaproteobacteria bacterium | reverse complement strand
GAGGGCGCCACTTGTTACGCAAACCATTGCCACTGAAAATCGTAATCTTGCGGTGACCGACTGGACCCGCCAGCATCGAAATTTTTTCCGCGCCGTGCGTACAGAAAAGACAATGATGTTTTTAATTTTGAGTCTTATCGTCGCCGTGGCGGCCTTCAATATTGTCTCGGCTCTGGTGATGTTGGTGACTGATAAGCAGGGCGATATAGCGATTTTGCGCACTATGGGCGCCCGCCCGCGGGGAATCATGGCGCTATTTATATTGCAGGGCGCAACCATTGGCGTGATCGGCACGGTGGTGGGTACGCTCGGTGGCGTTGCCCTCGCAACTAACCTTGATGTGGTGGTGCCATGGATTGAGGCACTGCTCGGGTTTGATGTGTTCCCGGCAGATGTCTATTACATCGCTGAATTGCCGTCAGAGTTGCGTCTATCTGATGTGGTAACGATTGTTAGCATTTCGTTAACACTCTGTTTACTGGCGACGCTCTACCCCGCTTGGCGGGGAGCTCGACTGGATCCGGCACAGGCGTTACGGCATGAATGAGGCGATGAATCTTTCTGTGAATACAACAGGGAACAGATCCGGGGATAAACGTGGCCCAAGCCAGGTGTTGGCGTGCGAACACCTCGGCAAGGAGTACAGCGATGTCGGCGCACCCCTGACCATACTGGCAGACGTTAATTTACGGCTGGCAGCGGGTGAAACCCTGGCGATTGTGGGAGAGTCCGGGTCTGGAAAAAGTACGCTGTTGCATTTGCTGGCGGGGCTCGAACAGCCAAGCCATGGGGAAGTTTTTCACGGTGATACAGCGCTTTCAGGATTATCTGAATCAGCCCGCAGTGAGTTGCGGAACCGCCATCTCGGATTTATCTATCAGTTTCATCACCTGCTCGCAGAGTTTTCGGCACAGGAAAATGTAGCCATGCCACTCTGGATACGCGGGGAGCCTCGTGGTCAGGCACTAGCGGCCGCTGCAGAGGTGTTGTCACTGGTTGGATTGCAGCAGAGGCTCGATCATCGTCCGTCTCAACTTTCTGGTGGCGAGCGTCAACGAGCGGCCATTGCCCGTGCGTTGGTGACGCGTCCCAACGCTATTTTGGCGGATGAGCCAACGGGTAATCTCGACGCAAAAACCGCTGAGGCGACCTGGCAGGTGCTGGAAACTGCGAATCGGGAACTCGGCGTGGGACTGCTGATTGTTACCCACGCCCGTCAGCTGGCGGAACGACTGGACCGGGTCTGCGAACTTAGCGCGGGAGAGTTGGTCGAGATTCGATTGACGGTCGAATAATTTTTCGATCCCTATCTCGTTGATCGCTAATTCACTCTTGCGCTGGTGGAGCGAGGTTGAGTTAACGTGGGTCGGTTTTAGTTCTGTGGTCACGGCGCTGTTGCCAGCGCCGCTGGATGTCTGCTTTCCAGAGTTGAGTCAGTAAAAAGTGGGTGAGCAATGCAGCTAATGTCCCTGCTACCAGGCTGCCAAGAGCCAACGGCGTCAGGTTGTTTAAAAACCAGTGCACGGTAAAGTGGTAAGGCTCGCTGGCGGCGTAACCGCCGAGTAGTAGCTGGCCGAGCCGATAACAGCCGTAAAAAATTGGCGGTGCGGTGAACGGATTGCTGATCCAGGTGAGGGCGAGGGCCACAGGGATGTTGCCACGCAGGAAGACTGCGGTGACTACTGCCAGTGGCATCTGGCCGAGTATTGGCATGAATGCTAAAAACACGCCGATAGCACCTCCGCGTGCGACGGAGCGGCGGTTTAAATGCCACAGGTTTTCGTCATGGAGCAGGTGAGCAACCGCGCTTAAGGCGCGTTGTCGCAGCAGCGTTTCGCGCTGCGGCAGCCACTCTTTTAGCCGTTTTTTCATAATCCTGACCGTTGTCTGAATCGCGGCGGGATGCACCCGATCAACCAGACAGATGAAACCGATAGAACGCGGTAATCGCGGGAAGCGAAGTATAAACAAACCCTACCTGGACGTGATATTGGTAGCGGGCGGGTTGGCAGGAATCTTGAGTCAGCAGTTGTTAGCTGCGCCGTTTCCGCGGCTACCACTTTACTGCCTGTTACCACTGTTTGCATGGGCTTACTGGCATGGCCGGGGGAAACTGCGCGGGGCTTTGCTGAGTAGCTTGCTGACATTTTTGCCTGGCTTGCTGCTGGGGTTACTCTGGGCGAGCTACGCTGCAGATCGAGTGGTGAGCGAGAAACTTGATTCATCCATGAATCGCCAACGCTGCAGTATACAGGGAAGCATTGATCAGATTGATCGGCAGACTGTCGCGTTGACCCGCTTTGAACTCCGCGTAGATAAGTTGAGCTGTAACGGCGTAGCCGTGACGCAGGTGAAGCGGGTACGCTTGTCGTGGTATCGGCCCGACGAATTACTACAGCCTGGTGAGGTCTGGAGGTTGCCGGTACGGTTAAAGCGACCGCACGGATTTGCTAACCCAGGACTGTTTGATTACACCGCCTGGTTGGCCCAGCGCCACATCGGTGCTACCGGCTATGTT
>QNFC01000398.1 GCA_003645395.1 Gammaproteobacteria bacterium | reverse complement strand
TCATTCGTTAGGATTGGGTCCACTTTATACGGTTAAAGATAAAGTTAGTCTGAATGATGTGAGTCAACTAGTGATAAACGTTTGAAATTGTAGAGGGGCTTTTCCTTAGCATTAATCTAAAAACGGTAGCATCCTTGTTTTGCAGGGCGTATATTCATTTCAATCGATTTTCTTAACCTAGCACATTAGGGGTAATTGATTTCGTGTCGTTTGGTGAGAACGTTCTGTAAGGGAGATTCATTGAATGAAAGAGCCTCAGCCTGGCCTTGATTATGGTTAACGAAGCCATAAAATCCTGCCAAAGCGAGTGTTTTTTCGGCTTCACTTGTTGTGCTGGCTGGCTGGCTGATGGGTGGTGTCGGTGATCCACCTGGTTGTTCAGCACGTGGTTTCAGAGCTGAACGATTACCTCAACTTGCGTTCTCCTTCTTTGGCACCTGATCGGGTGGTTTTGGGTAGCTTATACGATGTTGACGGCAATCCTGACGCCAGCGCCAAGGAAAAGGTGGTGGTGTCGATGGTTAACCTGCAGGAAGATCGCGTTTACCATTCTGTTGATCTCTACGAAAAACAACCCGACGGCTCCACTGATGTGGTTCAGCCAGAAGTCAGGGTCAATCTGTTTTTGCTGTTTATCGCTAATATCAGTGAGTACGACGAATCACTGAAAGCGCTTGAATACGTCATCAGTTTTTTTCAGACACGTCACGTTTTTAATTATGCTTCGATTCCCCAGCTGGCCGATCAGCAGGGCCGTATGGTGTTCGAGCTTCATTCAATGACCTTTGAGCAACAAAACCACCTGTGGGGGTCGCTTGGATCTAAATACCAGCCTTCGATTATGTACAAGGCTGGTATTGTAAATATTCGTGATCGACAGCTGGAGGCCCAGGTGCAGCCGGTGCAGGATATTCTGATTAACGAGCAGCCGTCATGAGACTTAGTTATCGGTCGCTGTTCAAAATTCAGACCCGCCATACTTTTTATCAGGAGGCGGTCAGCGCAGCCGATTTTAGAGTACGGCCGACCGCCACGACACAGACGTTGCTGGACCAGCGTGGGCTTGTTTTTAGAGCCGAATCGGGTCGTTTTGGAATCTACGCAGAAGTGGTGCCCGGGAGTGAGCCAGCCCGATTGAGCAGGGCAATCGATCCCGAGAATATGGTTTTTGGTTTCGAGCTCGAGGCGATTAACCCCTATCTAATTAATATTTCCAGGCTCGGACATTACCGACCGGGAAGAGAGCTTTTCTATTTTGATAATTTGCGCCATGACCAGGTGGGTAGTGAACTTTATCTGGGCGATAGCGTCGCCGGCCAACGACTGGGGGCGCCGCTCGCCCTACAGAGTTCGACCATCGTCGATTATTCGTTTACTAATCCGGTTGCCAGTGCACAGCTGACGCTGGTTGATCGATTCGGCAACCAGCTCGATTCACAGTTGGTGTCAGCACCTGCTGGTCAGGGTTTGCTATCGAGTTTTCGTTATGACCTTGCCGATATCCCAGGTGTTGGGCCGGGGCGCTACCGGCTGCAGGATAACCTCGGTGGTGATCGGCAGTTTTACTACGATCCCCAGCTGTTCGGAGGCAATGTTTTCGGCGTGATCGAGCTGTTTAACCGCACCGATCAGCTGACTCCTGACAGCACCAACCGAGTCCCGAATGCTTACCGGTTTCTCGATGGCGATCAAGTTATTGTGACGGGCGATTTTATCTTTCAGCTTGAATGCCGATCGACGCGTTGGCGTTATATCGTTGACAAAAAATATGCCAATAACGGCATCTCTTTAGCGCAGTTAGGGGTCACCGGGCCGGTGGCGTTCTCCCGCGATGACACGCCAACGCAGGCGGTCTTTACCGCTCAGGATCCTTTGCCTCTCGGAGAGGTGCAGCAGGTCGTGACTCTGGCCCACAACGGCTCTCAGATACGTAACCTGCCAAACCCCACTGCGAGAAGCCCTGTATTGGGCCTGGCAGGCATCGGCAACCAGTTTTCAGATATTTATGTTTCCGTTTAGAAAATCCATGAAGGAGGATTAGCTGTGGCCTATAAAACACCAGGTGTCTATATCAAGGAGATCTCGGTCTTTCCACCCTCGGTGGCAGAGGTCGAGACCGCTATTCCGGCGTTCATCGGTTATAGCGAAAAGGCAGAGGAGAAGGGGGATGATCTGACCAACACGCCCAGGCGTATCAAATCATTGGTGGAATATGAGCTCTATTTTGGCGGCGCCCCGCGACCAGAAACGCTTGAAGTAACACTGGATGCCACGAATACCCCAACCAGGGTTAACGTGGCGCACCACTACCTGATGTATTACTCATTGCAGCTGTTTTTCAATAATGGCGGAGGGGATTGCTACATTGTCTCGGTGGGGCCTTATGCCGCCGATGGAGCCAAGTCCCGGGCAGAGCTTGAGGTCGGCCTGGATGCGGTACATAAGTATGATGAGCCGACCTTGCTGCTGTTTCCCGATGCTGCACTACTGGGTGGATCAGACTTAACTGACCTGCAAAAAAAG
>QNFC01000397.1 GCA_003645395.1 Gammaproteobacteria bacterium | reverse complement strand
TGATTCCATGCTCAACAACCGACAACCGCCTCCAGCTCTCCAGTCCGCGGGCCGATCGGCAGACCGCACATGTCGGCACCATCTTCGGGTAACGAGCCTTTGAACACCCGTTTTATTGGTGTGGTGATGGGGCTCACGGCGAATTTCACCGCGGTTGTCCCGACCGCCACCACTCCGCCTTTGGGTCCGATACCAAAGTCGGAAAAATCCCCTTTGACCGCGAGTGGCGTGGCCAGACTGAAAAATTCGGCCCGTTTGGCAACCGGTGCCATCACCAGATCAAAATCACGCTGGTTGAAATCGATGTCCCCCTTACCGCATATGCGGATTCGCGAGGTATCGATGGCCAGTTGCTCAGCAAGCACTACGCCTTTGGTCATAGTCAGGCGTCCGATCATGCAGTTGATCACCGAAGCATCGTCATCCTCGACGGATGAGCTGACCACGGAAGAGACCAGGTTAACGGCCCACAAATCGATGACGCCGGCCTTGAAATTCACCGGCACTCCCAACAGGTCGATATATCCGTTCGCACCCGCGAAAATGTTCTCGAAGCCGTTGGAATGCAACTCGAGATCGATATCCACGCTAAACACACCACCAAGGTCTGTGCCTGGACGCAGGTGCCGTGCCAGCACGCTGAAGTCGAATTCATCCAGTAGCATTCGCAATCGCCCGGGCGTTTTCACAGTACCCGGTTTCACTGACAGCTCCACCAACAGTTCGCCGCCCGGCGCCTGCAGACGCAGAGGCTCTACATTGATGCGACCATCTTCAAGTGACAGTACCAGCTCGCCGTTGCCGAGATTGTCGTCGCCCGATAGCAACTCGTCGATTTGGATTTCAGCCTGCACATCCAGGCGTTGCAACGCCTCAGGGTCGTACAGACGAGGGCGCTCGGCGGCGCTAGATTCGGCGGCACCCTCCGGCGTGTCATTTTCTTTCGTAGTGTCACTCTCATCGGGGGTGTCATTCTCTGCCGGTGCGGCTTCGCCATATCCCTCCACGATAAAGTCGTCGAGCTGGATGGTTTTCGCCTGCAGCGTGAGCTGAACTTTTGGCCGCTGCGCCTCCTGCGTTATGATCAGTTTGCCGGCCAATGAAGAGTCTCCGATTACGGCGTTCAGTGATTCGAGTGCTGCTCTGCCGGGTTCGGCAGTCAGGTGGGTACTCAGCTGGATGTCAGTGAGTGGCGGCAGCACAATGCCCAGCAGATCATTGAGGTCGGAGAGATCGGCCACTTCCATGTCCACCTGCAAATCCATGGCGTATTTGCCATTACGCATTGAGCGTGATCCTTCCAGCTTGCTGTGTGTGCCGGCGATATCCAGCGTCAGGGCGATCCGGGACTGCTGTGGACCAAGAAATTCTGCCAGTGAATTGGCGTCAACTCCCAGCGTATACGCCTCGTTGAGAAAGCTGCCCTCCAGGTCAAGGTGCATCGGCTCGCCAGAACCGGCTGAGCCAATGCACTGATCAATGTGAAACCGTTGCTCTTCTCCGACGCCGGCGTTGAGATAGCCCGCGTCGATGTCATGAAGTTCAAGAACATCGATGGCGAAAGCGTCGGCACGTAGCGCCTTGCCATCTTGAGGTGCTCCCGAGGCGGCCGGTTTGGATTCGACCGGTTCAGCTGTTGCCTCACTGGCATCAAACAATACCCAGTTGGCATCACCGGCCTCGTTTAGCTCGAGGTTGAGGGTCAATCCTTCCACCTTCACTTCACGAATGCGCAATCGACCGTACAACGCCGAGATCACACCCACGCTAACACGCGCATGTTTTAGTTCGGCAAGCGTATCGCCGCTGAAGCCAGGTGCGTTGCTAATGTGCAGGCCCTGCATCTCGATAACCGGCCAGAGCGAAGTGGTGACAAACACGTCGCCGTCAATCGTAACCTTCCTATCCAGCAACTCAGAAGCTTTGTCGGCGACCACACCGCGGTAATCATTGAGATTGATCGGTATGCGCACCAGCAATGGAATGGCAACCAGCACCACCAAAACAAACACCACCCACAGTAAGGCACGCATGAGTCCCGGCAATAATCGTCCTTTCGTTGCTTTATTCACAGCCCTAACCCCCTTTTTGATATTCAAGGCATTGCATTGTAGGTGAGTTCGGCGGGTCTTGGTAATCGCCCCGAGATCAAGCTGAATGGTCTGCCGGGCATAGCATCATCACGCCGTTGTGTTTAGACGTCAGGACGTCATCGGAACCTTGAAAAACCCAGCATGATGCAGTCTTAAACCTGGCTAAATCCGGCCAAACAGCAGAAAGGTTCAAGATAGGGGAACAGGCTACGGGCTGCGAGCCCACTGGCGCTGCCAGGTTGTCACCGACTGGCTGGGCACGCTTCTCTAACTTTACTTTGACTATATCAACCGCTGAGTCGCCGTTACAGGCGAGACCGTCATCGCCGGCGGTCCGGCAGAGGGGGCGAGCGATGAGAGCAGGGAGGCAAAGCTCAGGTTCTACCAGAAAACTCCCAGAGTAAGCCCACCATTCGAGATCATGCGCTGGTTTACC
>QNFC01000396.1 GCA_003645395.1 Gammaproteobacteria bacterium | reverse complement strand
GCTCAAAAGGGAATTCAACCTGATCAGCGACGCTACCGTTTCGATAAAGTTTAACCTCACTGCCGCGGGCATCCAGTTTGAAGCCTGTCCCGGCGGGCACTTCAAAACCAAGCCTGATAATCGCTTTACGACCGGCCTGGTTAACCTGCTGTTCTGTCTCCGCAAGCACTCGGCCACGGCGGTTTGCCAGGCGTATCACCACTTTTCCGGCGGCTTCGACATGCACGGCTACTGACTCTAATATGATCGGGCGCTCACAGTCGAAACGGATGCCAGCGCTACCGGTGTCGATATAGGCCCCTTCGGCACGCACCCGATTCAACAACCCGGCGTGGTGGGGGTGAGCACTGTCCCGCACCCGGTCTTCATACTCTAGAAAAACTTCATAAAGCCCGTTGAGCACCTGCTCGCCCTGTCGATTGCCACCACACTGGGTCAGTGTCTGGCTGGCTGAGTCCAGACAAACCGCCGTATCACGATTGGCCTCCACCCAGGCGTTACGAACTCCGGGAACATCGATAAGCAGCTTTGCGATGTCATCGAAAGTTACCGGGTTGCCGGTCATTACCTGCCGAGCGGTATGGAAATCCCCCAGCGACTCAATCAACCCGCCGCGCTGCTGGGTGAGCAGATCTTCAATCGGATAACTGGTGCGGTAGCCTAGATCAGTAATGGCGTAGCAGAGCATCTCGAGCAGGGTGATACCCGGATCATGGGGGTTATAGTCAGTCCACTGTTCGTGGGCAAGCTGCTCTATAAGCTGGATACCCTTTTTGAGTAGCCCGTCAAAATCTTCACTCGGCTGAAGCTCGGGGTTTTTGGCGATGTAATAGGCTTCGCTCATCAATAAGACTCCCTGGCGGCGGCCAACCTAGCGCCTGGACCGGTCGCGGCCAAAACAGTGAGCACACAGGTCATAATCAAGGCCACGAGCGTCAGCAATAGTAAAAAACCTGCGGCGATGGTCGGCGGCGATCATCTCCAGGTGGCACATCGGAGTGAAATTATTGAGGTCGTGGAGCTCGCGACTACGCGTGTTACCCACAAACCGTGGCCCCACCGCAACCACTTGCGGTGGCTCTGCTACCACTTCCGCCAGCGGTTCCGAATCCTCGCAAGAATTAACCGCTACACCAATCTGATACTCTCCCGCTTCAGCGGACGTCAGCACCACGCCGGCATGACCGGCAACCGCTTCTTCTACATCCAGGCACCAGCTGCCCGCCAGCTGCTGGTCGATCCGAAATTCAGTGACAAAATCCACATACTCGCGCTGTTCAACAAACAGCAACACCTTTGAGCGGTGAATACGCCCGCCAAAGCTGATGTCAGCCGCCTCATCGTGCCGCCACGGCGAGAGAAAATCCTGAATATCGGTAACCAGCTGGCGCAGGTAGTAGCCCTGGTCATAGCCATCATGAAAACGCACCTGAAATTGCGCCCGAATCGCCTCGTACTCGGGGTTGGTGACGTGAATCGCAATGAAATCGCTAGCGACAGCGGCAAGGTGTTTTTCAATTTGATCGAGAGTGTCGAGACTGGCCCGCGGACGTAACGGGTCTACCGCGTTACGGTTACGCAGGTCCGGCACCACGACTACCCGAACATTGCCGGTCACATGTTCACGCTGGCGATCCGCATGATTGATGCACTTGACCTTATAGATTTCCGGGAACTCCTGTAACACCAGGCGCTCATAATCCCACAGCGTTATTGCCCGGCCCTTGTGGCGGAGCCGCTCACTGACACGTACATTAAACTCCCCATCGGGCTCCTGCATGCGCCCACCAGAAGATGCGTAAGGCTGGCTTACCTTCTTAACCGCTGCCTGACGCTCTCTGAGCTTGGCAATTGAATCAGCAGCTAACGGTGTGCTGAGATGAGCAGGGTCATTACTGCGATCGACAAAGGTTGCTGATACCACCTGGGTGTGAAGCGCAATTAGTTCACAGACGGCGCCGGTGTTGCGCACCACGCTGGCACGAAGCCAGTGCATGTTTGCGGGCAAAATCTGGTTGTCGTGGGTCATCTCCCTTGGCAGTACCAGTTTTATAATTCCGGATCGCAACAACCCATTGGTCCCATCAGCGAGGATTTCATCGCTACTAAAATCGTGCCAGACATCGGCGAGCAGATAGGACCAGACCACCGGCTGCACCGGCAACTCGGGATCGGCGCTACCCTCTGCAACCTGCATCAGCAGCGTCAGGTTCTTTGAACTGGCGGACAAATCGAGCCCTTTAAGACCAATAAACAAACTGCCTTCGGCACTTTGCGAAACACCGCCGGCACCGATCACCTCAAAATGGGGTAGCAACCGACGTTCAACCGGAATGATCCCTGGGGTATCAACCGCAGCAATGGGCCAGATTTCACGCTGACCAAACGGCCAGACCTGGAATAGCTGCGCTGTCCGAGTAGTGAAGGCATCAGCACCCTTGCCACGATAATCCACGATCTGGTGGGCTTTATAACTAAGCTTGATCTGTGCAATCTGGGGCACATGGGGCAGGTTGGGAATAGCCCCCTTG
>QNFC01000395.1 GCA_003645395.1 Gammaproteobacteria bacterium | reverse complement strand
TACTGTTTCTATTTCCAACTTTCTATACGCTATCATCCTTGCTGGAAGAAGACCATACCCTGGGTGATCTCGACACCATCATCATGACCGGAATTTTCCTGTTCCTGATTGTTTTGCTGGCGACCTATGGTGGCAACGCTGTATAGCATTATTATTTATTTTCACCCTGCCTGTTTACGACGACACGAGCCTCCGCTGTGTGCCGATCAGAGGCAATCTGGCAGAAGCATTCAGGATCTCTCGAATGGCTGCTGCTGGCGAAAGCATTGGCCAGGGCAATCAAACTTTAAAAGGAACGAAAACTTCAATGGGCCACAGCGATAAGAAAACAAGCTATCGTAGCGAAACAATACGCTCCCCGGCATTGTACCTGGAGGAATTCACGGTCCGGGAAGAAATCGATCAGCTGAGTAATCGATCATTTGGTGGCGCCCGCATAAAATCAATAATCATGCCGAAGCTGCACTGGCTATTGCTGCACACGCCTGTCGTTATCGCGATGCTACCTGTACGCCTCACGATTTTACTGTTGCGAGTGCTTTACTGGTGGCCACGAAATCCGTGGCGCCTGTCATGCGAATATATTTGCAATATTGCGCGGCAAAAAGGTCACACGCATCAGCCTCGGCAGGTTTACCAACAGCTGTTGTCTAATTTATTCGGTGTCGTGGAGAATTTTGCCTGCCTCTATAGTCGGGGGCTTGACTACGCCCAGGGACAGGTACAGATATCCGACGACGATGGTGCACGAATGAATCGGCTGGTGGAGGAACATGGCGGCGTATTGCTGATGGTGCCGCATAATTTCGGCACCGCCTTTTCCACGCTTAAGATGAATGTAACGTTTCCGTTACTGCTGATCATCCGTAACCCTGCCACGATTGAGCGCACCAGAGTCGCTATCGATTTTTATGAGCGGATGCAGGTAAAACTCGTCATGGTAAGGGGCGGGAATCCCTTTGAGCTGTCGCGTACGCTGTTTTCCGTGTTGAAAAAGGGCAAGGTTGTCGCAGCTACCGTAGATAGCCTCGATCGTTCGAAAAATCGTGTCGAAGTTAATATGTTCGATACCCAGGTTGGATTTAATCCCTGGGCCGCCAAAATTGCTGCGCGGATGGGTATTCCGATTGTTCCTTCTTATTTCAGATCTCGCGGTAACCAGATATCGATAGCGTTGGGCGCTCCCCTGGTGAGTAAGGATATCAACGAGCTAGTCCAGCATTACACGCGCTTCTTCGAACAAAATATCATTGAGGATCCTGCAAGTTGGGCATTTCTTGCCGATAGAAGCTGGCACAAGACTCTGCGCAAGATGAACTCAAGGCTCGATGACTAGCGCCCGATTTTTGAGTTCAGGCGAAATTGTGTTCGTCGTCCTCGGTAAGACGCTTGCTCAACACCATCACCGGATCGGGATTGAAACCGATGTTGCGGTAGAAGGTGATCACGCTGGTATTGCTGTCGCGCACCATCAACTCCAGCTTGGGACAGCCCAGCTCGATCAATTTGGTTTCGACGTGGCGCATCAACCTGGCCGCCAGGCCTTTGCGTCGATGCGCCTTGCGCACCGCAAGAAAGTAGATCCAGCCGCGATGACCGTCGTATCCGGCCATGCAACTCGCCACCAGCTGCTCACCGATTCTGCCGATAAAAAACAAATGCGGTGAATCCGCGGTTTTACGCGCGATATCGGTTAGCGGATTGTTCCAGGGTACGACGAGTTCGCATTCCTGCCACAGGCTGAGGATGTCTGCTTCGTCGCGGGGTTGATAGTTGTGGATGGTGAAGTTATCGGGTTCGTCGATGCTCATCTTGATTGGCGCTCGGCGCAAGCCAGGCACGGGTCGTGGGGTGGCCTTTTGCGCTAGCGCAACTCGACCTCAACAAAGGAAAACTCGAATGCGTTGGCGTTGACGACATTGTGCTCCACGCCGGCATTGCGGTAATAGGACTGGCCGGCCCGCAATTCGGCCAGATGCTCGCCGTCGTTTGTTTCCAGCAGCAGCTTACCGTCCATGCCCGGGATGACGATATAGTCGTATGCGTGCCTGTGCCAACCAGTTTCCGCGCCCGCCGCAAAGCGCCACTCGGTGACGATGACGCGATCATTGTCGATCTGCAGCGTGGCAACGGCGGCCGGTCTTTTTGCTGGCATGACTTATCCTCTGCTCGCGACAGACTTGGCTGAAGCCTGTCAGCTTCTTTACCAATGGCATTCGTCCAACCGCTAACGGTTGAACGCGTTGAAACGATCCGTACTGACGCCGCCGCGTCAGTAGTCGATTTGCGCTCTGGCTAAACTGGGACGACGTTGTTCGCGCAGGGACCTTTCTGGCCCTGGCCCACCTCGAACTCCACTTGCTGGCCATCGTTCAGCGTGGCGTATTCATCACCGCTCTTGATTTCTGAATAGTGGACGAAAAGATCTTTTCCGCCATCTTCAGGTGTGATGAAACCATAACCCTTGGCCGCGTTGAACCACTTGACTGTACCTTTACTCATTCCTGACTTCTCTCTTGTTATTGAAGAATCTCAATGGTGATT
>QNFC01000394.1 GCA_003645395.1 Gammaproteobacteria bacterium | reverse complement strand
CGATTACGTGGCTAAACCCTTCTCAATTGCTCAGCTAGTGCTACGGATCAAGGCGGTGTTGCGTCGCTCCGGGGGAGATATTGACGCGATACACAGCCTGCAATTCGGCGCCCTGGAAATAGACTCCCGTAATTACTCCGGCATGCGCGATGGCGAGGCGGTGCAATTTACTCGGCGCGAAATAGAGCTGTTGCAATACTTGCATAGTCACCACGAACGGCCGGTGCCCCGCGAGGAGTTGTTGAGTAAGTTGTGGGGTTATGGCCGCGACCTGGGGGTGGAGACCCGCACCGTTGATATCCATATCGCGAAGTTACGGCGGAAGATCGAACCGGACCCGGCGAATCCAACCTATCTACAAACTGTACGCGGTGCAGGTTATCGGCTGATGGTGAGCTGAAATGGGCCAAGCCGGATTGCACCGATCCAGGCTGTTCCGGTCCAGCATGCCGGGCTGGACCCAGCGGCGGTTGCGCATCACCCTGCTGCTGTTTTTTACTGCCTTGGCGATACCCACCGCTGCATTGATGCTGCAGGCTTACAGCCAACTTAAGTGGGAGGCTTTTTACCAGCATCGGCTGTTGGCCGAAGAACTGGTCGACCGAATAGACCAGCGCCTGGCTGAGCTCATTGAAATCGAAAGTGAGCGAGCGTTTACTGATTACACCTTCCTAAATGTGGCTGGCGATGCCAGTGCTAATGTTTTGCAGCGCTCACCGCTGGCCGGGTATCCGGTTGGTTCGTCCGTTCCCGGCGTGGTGGGCTATTTTCAGGTTGATCAGAACGGTCACTTCAGCTCGCCGCTGCTACCCGATCCGTTGCCGAATGGCGAGGTCGCCAGCCGTGAGTTTGGGCTTAGCGATGCCGAAATATCGGCCCGCTCAGTGGCCAAAAATCAGGTGTATCGCCTGCTTAGTGACAATAACCTGCTGGCTGCTGTCCCGCCTGCCGGCCGGCCGAAAATAGAAGCGGATGCAGAGATGGAATTGTCAATCTCTGCATCAATATCAGCACCCATGGTCCGGACACCAGCGGTGGCAGCCGGCGGCAAAGATAGCGGCAGCGATTTGAACGCTGATCTGGACGAAGAGATATTGGGGAGCGATAAAATATTTGCAAATGAAATAGCCACTGAAGAAGTGAGTCCACAGGCATCTATCTCAGCAAAGGAAAAACGGGCTAAGGTCAGCCAAAGCTACTCTGGTTTTGCCCAATCAGGTTTTGACAAATTGAATAGGAAGAGCGATCAGGTTCAGGTTGAAAAAAAAGCTCCTTCGCAGCGACTTGGCCAGCTCAAAGGCCTGAAGCTGGAGCAACGCTACCGTGGCAAGCTGGCGAAGAGTCGCGAGGTGGCTGCACAGCAAAAAGCTCAACTAACAAAAACGCCGGCGGCGCCCAGGCAGAAGGGGGCGTCGCGGCGGGAACAGAATCTGCTGCCACTCCCTGCAGCGTCACCTGTGTTAGCTGATACCCGCGTCGGCGGTCAGCAGCCGACGCGGGTAAGCATGTTTGAAAGCGAGATCGAACCCTTTAACCTCGGGCTGCTGGACAGTGGACATTTTGTGCTCTATCGCAACGCCTGGCATGACGGTCAACGGACTATTCAGGGCGTGTTAATGGAGTCGGGCGCTTTTATAAATGCAGTGATTGCAGAGCGTTTTTTGCAAACCAATCTGGCGCAAACCAGTGAGCTGACTATCGCTTATCAGGGTAGTGTTCTGAGTGTGCTCAGCGGTGCTCATGCGGGGCGCTATCTTTCCAGTCTGGATGAATTGCAGGGGACATTGCTGCTGCAAACTCGATTGTCGGCCCCGCTGGGTGGTCTGGAACTGGTATTTAGTATTACTACTTTGCCGCCGGGTCCGGGGGCAATCCTGCTCAATTGGCTGTCACTGATTTTGCTGCTGGTAATGGCGGGGGGGTTCCTGTTGATGTATCGCCTGGGTCTACGCCAGCTCAACCTGACCCGGCAACAGCAGGACTTTGTCTCCGCCGTGAGTCATGAACTAAAAACTCCGCTCACGTCGATTCGCATGTACGGCGAAATGCTGCGCGAAGGCTGGGCGACGGAAGAGAAAAAACGCACCTACTATGACTATATATATGATGAAAGCGACCGCCTGACTCGGCTGATTAACAACGTGTTGCAGCTCGCCAACCTGACACGCAACGACCTGCAAATCGAGCTGACCGCCCACTCGGTGGCCCAGGTTATTGATACCCTGCGCTCAAAAATCTCCACACAAATAGAGCACGCAGGGTTTGAATTGCATATTAATGTAGAGCCCCGGGTTCTGGATAAATCGCTGCTGATAGACATCGACAGTTTCTGCCAGATTGTCATCAACCTGGTTGATAACGCGATCAAATTTTCGAGAAATGCGACGCAACGTCGAATCGATATTGACTGTATGCAGCTGACTGACAACAAACTGCAGTTTACGATTCGGGATTACGGTCCCGGTATTCCTGCCGATCAGATGCGCCGAATTTTCCAGCTTTTTTATCGCTCAGAAAACGAACTTACCCGAGAAAGCGCCGGCACGGGTAT
>QNFC01000393.1 GCA_003645395.1 Gammaproteobacteria bacterium | reverse complement strand
GTGTTGTGATTGCAATTCCGAAATCACCAGGCCTTTCGATAATCATGAGCACGCAGCAGCCATATGGCGTACGAATCGAAATTGCCCAACTTTTTGATCTTCCAATTGGGAATGTTGAGGTTTTAGTTCCCGCGATTGGCGGTGGGTTTGGGGGGAAATTGCATTTGGGACTGGCGCCGCAAGCGGTGGCGATGGCCCTTGCGACCGGTAAACCGGTGCAAATTGTTTGCGAAAGAGCAGAAGATTTCTGTACCGGGAATCCACGTGAAAATTCGATTGTAGAATTGTCGAGTGCTGTAGACGCAGAAGGAAGATTATTAGGACGAAGATGCGACCTGCTGCTTGATTCTGGTGCATATGCTTTCGACACACCCATTTTGAATTCCATGGCGGCATTCTATGCAACCGGCCCTTATGAGATCGAGAACATTAATATAAAGGCACGCGCTGTCTATTCCAATACCTGTCCTACCGGCTCGATGCGTGGGCCGACGGGACCGCAAATGGTCTATGCGGTTGAAACTCATATCGATGATATTGCCAGGGAACTCAATATTGATCCCTCAGAAGTTCGTCGGCGCAACTTCATTCGTGAAGGAGAACGTGGACCGATGGGAGAATTGATGCAAGCCGAGACAACGGTCGAAAAATGTATGGACACCGTATTAGATCGTCTGCAAACCTTTCGTGCTGACGCTGCGGAGGGGAATAAACCAGACCCGCGTCCACGTGGTTACGGTTATGCCTGCGCCTGGTGGTCTACGATGGGGACACCGTCCTCTGCAACGATAGAGTTGCATGAAGATGGAAGCGCTACGCTATCGTCAGGTGGCACCGAGATTGGGACCGGAGTGATTTCAACCACCCTTCCTGAGATCGTTGCGTCCGAATTGGGAATTAGTTCGGATCGTGTCGCGCTCCGCTCCGGAAGTACCCGCGACGCACCCTTTGAATCCGGTTCGAGAGGAAGTCGGACGCTATTTGCCACCGGAAATGCGGTATTGATCGCCGTAAGAGATGTAGTAAGTCAAATCAAGGAGGAGGCGTCGCTGTTATTAAACGTGCCGGCCGATACCCTTGTTCTCCAAAACGGTCGTGTCGAGATTGCTGATTCGAAGGAATTAACAGCGGGAATCGATAAAAGCGGTGATATCCCAAATACTTCGTTACCCCTGGCTGATGTCGTCGTTTCGGCAAAAATGCGCTCGGGGCCAGTCGTAGCCACTGGTAGATACCGGGCCGCATATCCGTTATTAGAAGGCTCTACGTTGGACAATGCCCGCTTCGCCGGGTTGGGGGAGCCAACTTTCCATTGTCATGGTGTTGAGATTGCTTTGGACGAAGAGACAGGGCGAATCGAGGTGCTGCGTTATGTTGCCGTTCATGAGGCCGGAAAGATCCTGAATCCGGTTGGGGCACGTAGCCAGATTGAAGGGGGTATTGCACAGGGCATCGGTTATGCGCTGACTGAAAACCTACAGATCGACGAGAACGGGGCAGTTCGTAATGACAACTTCCATGACTATCGCATGCTTACGATCGCAGATGCGCCAATGTCTATCGAGACCATTTTCATTGAAACCCATGAGTCCGCAACCGGTCCATTCGGTGCCAAGGGGCTCGGGGAACCTCCCGCGATCCTGCCGGCAGCGGCGATAGGCTCGGCTATTCGCGACATTCTTGGGAGCCAGCCAACGAAATTACCGTTTGATGCCGCCTCAATGGCAAGTTTTGTTGAAAAAACCGGAGCGGGAACCAATCGATGAATCAACCATTTGAGCACCTGTTCAGCCCGCTTCGCATCGGCAGCTACACCCTGAAGAACAGAATTATGAACACAGGTCATGCGGCGCACTACCAGACCGGCGATGGCATCCCTACCGAGCAATACGCGCATTATGTTGGTGAACGCGCGAAGGGAGGAGCAGGAATCATCGTCACGGGCCACATGGTTCCGGTTTATGACGGTAATCTTTCCCTGTCGCTGACCAACTACGACGATAAAGTAATTCCAGCCTTACAGCGCATGGGCGAAGCAACCCATAAATACGACGTGCCGTTGTTGGCGCAACTTGGGCATCGAGGTCGGCGAATCATGGACGATGCAGCGTTTACTGGTCGTGAAATCGTGGCGCCGTCTGCAGTTCCTTCGCCTGATTTTTCTGTCCCCATGATTATGCCGCACGCATTGACAACATCAGAAGTAGAATCCATCGTCGAAAAATTCGCACAAGCTTCGCGAAGGATTCGTGAGTGCGAACTTGACGGAATCGAAATTTCCGTTGGAATGGACTACCTGTTTGCAAACTTCCTGCATCCCTACGGCAATAGACGTGACGATAAATACGGTGGAGAAACAATTGCAGAGCGGATGACATTCCTGCGTGATGTCATCTCGGGAGCACGGTTGGAACTCGGACCTGACAAGATTATTGGCATACGAATGTATGATGATAAAGTCGATTACAGTCTGCAACTGAGTGATCATATAGAACTTGCCAAAATACTGGAAAAGGATGGCGTTGTTGATTATCTGAATATCTGGCATGCGATT
>QNFC01000392.1 GCA_003645395.1 Gammaproteobacteria bacterium | reverse complement strand
CCATCAGCACCGTATCGAGAAGCTTCTAGTGGTAAACAAGCACGGCGCGCTAGTCGGCATGATTACCGTGAAAGATATTGAAAAAGATCGCGATTACCCTAACGCCTGTAAAGATAGTGACGGTCGGTTGCGCGTGGCCGCGGCAGTGGGCATTGGCGCGGGCACGGATGAGCGGGTAGAAGGATTAGTGGCCGCGGGTGTCGATGCAATCGTGGTTGACACGGCCCACGGTCATTCCGAACGGGTGTTGCAACAGGTTGCATGGGTGAAAAAAAACTTTCCCGATACCGATGTGATCGGCGGCAACGTCGCCAGTGGTGACGCAGCCCGAGCGCTGGTCGATGCTGGCGCAGACGGGGTTAAGGTCGGCATAGGACCCGGTTCAATCTGCACCACGCGTATGGTGGCTGGGGTTGGGGTGCCGCAGATCAGCGCCATCGACGCGGTGGCCACCGCCCTGGTCGACACCGGTGTGCCACTAATTGCTGATGGGGGTATTCGCTATTCAGGAGACATCGCCAAGGCACTGGTGGCCGGTGCCTGGACAGTGATGATTGGCAACATGTTTGCTGGCACTGACGAAGCGCCCGGTGAAATCGAGTTATTTCAGGGCCGTTCTTACAAATCCTACCGAGGCATGGGCTCACTAGGAGCCATGGGGGCCACTGAAGGTTCCAGCGACCGCTATTTTCAGGAAGGCACCGGCGATGCTGATAAGTTGGTGCCCGAAGGTATTGAGGGCCGAGTGCCTTTTAAAGGCAGCGTAGTACCCATCGTTTACCAGTTGACCGGCGGAGTCCGCTCCAGCATGGGTTACACCGGTTGTGCCGATCTAGATACTTTTCGTAGCCGCCCGGAGTTCGTCCGCATCACCTCCGCCGGGGTTCAGGAGAGCCACGTGCACGATGTATTCATTACCAAAGAAGCCCCGAATTACCGCAATCAATAGCCCCTTGCATTGTCGTCGGCCAGTCGGTCTGTCGATCAGTCCTGTCCCCAAAAGTGATTAACAGAGCGTTAACCCCATGACCGATATTCATGCTGACAAAATCCTCATTCTGGATTTTGGATCTCAGTACACCCAGCTAATCGCGCGCCGCGTGCGCGAGTTACAGGTCTACTGTGAGATCCGCAGCTTTGATCTGTCAGCCGATGAAATCCGCGAGTTTAAGCCACGCGGAGTCATCCTCTCCGGTGGACCGGAATCGGTCACCACGGGCGATCCGCCACGGGTCGCGATTGAACTGTTTGAGCTGGGGGTGCCCGTGCTCGGCATTTGTTACGGAATGCAGACGATGACGGCTCAGCTTGGCGGTGTCGTTGAAGGGGCTGAACACCGTGAATTCGGCCACGCTGACCTGGTGGTCAGCAACATGAGTGCGCTGTTCGATGGCCTGGATAATCATCAATCAGTTTGGATGAGTCACGGTGACCGCGTCAGTCAGCTGCCTGACGGATTTGTGTCGATTGCACATACGGGCAATTCGCCACTGGCGGCGATGGCCGATGAAACCCGCCACTTTTATGGTCTGCAGTTTCACCCCGAGGTTACCCATACCCATTCAGGCACGGCCATTCTGAGTAATTTTGTTCACCAAATTTGCGGCGCCGGCAATGACTGGACCCCTGCACATATTGCCGACAGTATGCTAGCGGACATTACCGAAAAGGTCGGTGATTGCGGGGTGCTGCTCGGATTGTCTGGCGGGGTTGATTCCAGCGTTCTGGCGGCGTTGCTGCACCGTGCAATTGGTGATCAATTGACCTGCGTGTTTGTTGATACTGGCCTGCTCAGGCTTAACGAAGGCGATGAATTGATGGCAACCTTCGCTCAGGTGTTGGGGGTCAAGGTCATTCGGGTGGATGCAGCCGACATTTTCTTCGCCGAATTGAAGGGCGTGGACGATCCCGAGCAGAAGCGAAAAATCATCGGCCGTCTGTTCATTGAAGTATTTGACCGTGAGTCGGAGAAAATTGAAGGGGTGGAGCTGCTGGCACAAGGCACCATTTACCCCGATGTTATCGAATCTGCGGGGGCTAAATCTGGTGCTGCGCACCTGATCAAGTCTCATCATAATGTTGGCGGGTTGCCAGATGATATGGCGCTAAGCCTGCTTGAGCCATTGCGCGAGCTCTTTAAAGACGAAGTTCGTCAGCTAGGTCTGCAGCTTGGTCTGGCACCCGAGCAGGTGTTTCGGCACCCGTTTCCTGGGCCGGGACTTGCGGTGCGCATACTGGGGGAAGTCAAGCTCGAATACGCCGAGTTATTGCGACAGGCCGATGCAATTTTTATTGAAGAGTTACGGGCCTGGAATCTCTACGACCAGGTCGCGCAGGCATTCGTGGTTTTTCTGCCGGTAAAATCAGTCGGCGTAATGGGCGACGGCCGTCGCTACGACTACGTGGTGGCGGTGCGGGCAGTCGAGACAACCGATTTCATGACCGCCCGCTGGGCGCATTTACCCTACGATTTTCTCGAACGAATCTCTGCGCGGATAATTAATGAAGTGCATGGTATTAGCCGGGTGACCTACGATATTTCCAGCAAGCCGCCTGCTACCATCGAGTGGGAGT
>QNFC01000391.1 GCA_003645395.1 Gammaproteobacteria bacterium | reverse complement strand
GTGATAGGTCACGGAGCCGAGGCTGTGCAGGCAGCGTTACCTGATCTGGATTGCAACTGGGTAACTCAACAAGAGCAGCTAGGCACTGGTCACGCAGTCGCGCAGGCGGTACCAAAGTTTGAAGATAGCGAGCTGGTTCTAGTGCTTTGTGGCGATGTCCCTCTACTTACTGAGCAGACGTTATCCCGCCTGATTGCGGCCGCCGAGCCAGATTCGCCCGCATTGTTAACCGTTAGGCTTGATGATCCGACGGGGTACGGAAGGGTGCTACGGGATCAACATGGCAATGTAAACGCCATCGTTGAACAGAAGGATGGCACTGACGAGCAGCTGCGGGTGACCGAAATTAATACCGGCATTATGGTGATTCCTGCCAGGCATCTTAAACACTGGTTGTCCCAGCTGGGGAACGATAACGCACAGGGTGAGTACTACCTGACGGATGTCATCGCTATGGCTGTCGCCGATGGTTACACAGTTTCTGCAGTTGTAGCCGATAACCCTGCCGAGGTCGCTGGTGTAAACGATAAATTACAACTTGCCGACACGGAGCGTGCTTTACAGCTGCGCCATGCTCGGCAACTTATGAGTCAGGGCTTAACGCTGCGTGATCCAGCGCGTTTTGATTTACGTGGCGAGCTAGTGATTGGTAGCGATGTGGAGATCGATATAAATGTAATTCTCGAAGGTCAGGTGGTCCTGGGTGATGGCGTCAGGGTGGGGGCTAATTGTTACATCAGAGATTCAACGCTGGGCGCAGGTTCCGTAGTCCACCCGAATACGTTGATTGACAGTGCGATTATCGGCGAGGAGTGCCAGGTTGGGCCGTTTGCGCGGATTCGACCGGAGAGCGAATTAGCTAATAAGGCGCGAGTCGGGAATTTTGTCGAACTGAAAAAAACTAAACTTGGGCTGGGTAGCAAAGCCAACCACCTGGCTTATATAGGTGATGCGCTGGTTGGTGCTGACGTTAATATAGGTGCCGGGGTAATTACCTGCAATTATGATGGCGCTTACAAACACGTAACCGAAATCGGCGATGGAGCTTTTATAGGGTCTGATTGTCAGTTGGTAGCTCCGGTCAAGGTGGGCGCTGGCGCTACGATTGGCGCCGGTACAACGCTGACTCGCGAGGCGCTGGCTGGTGAATTGACCCTTTCGCGGGCTAAACAAACGACGTTGAAAGGCTGGCAGCGACCGGTTAAAAACAAAAAATAGATCTGTTAAGACTACCGATATCCGGAGTTATTCTCGGTGTGTCCTAATCGTTTACGGAGTTTCGAACTATGTGTGGAATCGTTTGTTCAATCTCCCGGCGGGATGTGGTGCCGCAGCTGGTCGAGGGTCTGCGCCGGCTTGAATATCGCGGTTATGACTCCGCTGGCGTTGCTGTGCTTGATGGCGTTGGGGGGCTACGGCAGGTTCGCTCATTAGGGAAGGTTCAGCAGCTTGATGACAAGTTACTCGATAGCAACGTTGCCGGCACCATTGGCATTGCTCATACTCGCTGGGCTACTCATGGTGTGCCCAGCGAAGCTAATGCCCACCCCCATGTCGCGGCGGGACGGATTGCTGTTGTTCACAATGGCATTATCGAGAACCATAATGAACTACGAAAAGCGCTCACAGCGGATGGTGCGATTTTTGAGTCACAGACTGACACCGAGGTTATTCCGTATCTGATTAACCAGAGTATGCAAAAAGGTGCCCCTTTCTTGCAGGCCTTCAACGATGCTGTCGATCAGCTTGAGGGTGCCTACTCTCTGGGGGTAATCTGTCAGGGTGATAGTAATCACTTGCTTGCAGCTCGCAGTGGTAGTCCATTATTGATTGGAGTTGGTAGGAATGAGTATTTTCTGGCTTCCGATGCCGCAGCAATAATTGCTCACACGCCCAATCTGATTTTTCTTGAAGAGGGTGACCGGGCGGAGATTACGCTCACCGGAGTGACTATTTGGGATGCTTCAGGGACGCAGGTCGAGCGGCCTGTTACGACTAGCAAACTGGTGGCGCAGTCGCTTGACAAGGGTGGCTACCGGCACTATATGCTCAAAGAAATTTACCAACAGCCTCAGGCCGTGGCCGATACCCTTGAAGGTAGACTAGGCGTTGATCATGTTTTGGAGGAGGCCTTTGGGCCAGCTGCTGCCGAGATTTTTGACCAGGTTGAAGCGGTGCAAATACTCGCCTGTGGTACCAGCTGTAATGCTGGACAGGTCGCTCGTTACTGGTTTGAGGGTTTGGCAGGCATTCCCTGCCAGGTGGAGATCGCTAGTGAATTTCGTTATCGTGAATCGGTTTTAGCACCGCATACTTTATTGGTCACCATTTCTCAGTCTGGCGAGACTGCCGATACTTTAGAAGGATTGCGTGAAGCCAAACGCCGCGGGGTGAAACACTCGCTGTCGATTTGTAACGTCCCGGAAAGTTCTCTGGTGAGGGAGTCCGAGCTGGTACTGATGACCCGGGCCGGGCCTGAAATTGGTGTCGCTTCTACCAAAGCATTTACGACCCAGCTTGCAGCCTTGATGTTATTGGTCATCGTGTTGGGAAGGCGCCACGCATTGAACAGCG
>QNFC01000390.1 GCA_003645395.1 Gammaproteobacteria bacterium | reverse complement strand
TGACTACCAGTGGGCTATAGTGATCCTTCCAATTTCGTTATTTTTCGCTTTGATATTGTTCTATTTTCTAAAAGAAACATATCCAACGGAAGCAAAATGACACTTAAGGACTGAACTGTGGCGAGAAAGGCAATGGATATTGTTTTACAAATAAAAAAAGAACATAAATTTTGGCTAATCTGTATTAGCCTTGTTTCTATATTGTTCTCGATGGATGTGATAGCAAAGGAACAAGGTAATAAATGGCTTAATTGGCAGGATACAAGTATAGCGGGCTTGTATGGCGGAGGATTTGAAGTCGATCCATCAGATCAAGCTACGATAACACTGGAGCATGCAAGTGATTGGTCCTTTGGTGACATATTTATCTTTATGGATGGTACTAAATTTAGTCATGGTGATCGCAATGGAAATGGGGATAGAGAGCAATGGTATGGAGAAGCTACCGCTAGATTAAGTATCGGCAAGCTGACAGATACCGATTTTAATTTTAGTATTTTTCAACAAGACTTTGTGATTTTTAAAGATATTTTATTTGCGATAAATTATGAACGTAGTGACGATCGTGATGCTACAGAGTCTATCCTCCTTGGTGTAGGTTTTGATTTGGATTTAAGCGCATTTGGCATGATCGGATTAGATAAACTGAGGTATTTCCAGCTTAACGTTTATGCTCGAAATGACTTTCATAGTGATGATGCTGGCTTTGAAGATTATCAGATCACAGTAGTTACTGCAGTTCCATTTCAAATAGGTAAAGCAAAGTTTTTAGCAGATGGTTATTTTGATTATGTATTTGGAGCAGGACCGCAACACTCAAACTTTCATTTCAACCCTCAAATCAAATTAGACCTGGGCAATTTTTATGGTAAACCAGATAAATTATTCGTTGGCGTTGAAATAGATTATTGGACTAATAAATATGGTATTAAAGACTCATCAGCATTTGAGACCGACCAATTTGCGGCTAGTGGAATTATTAAATATCACTTTTAAAGGGTATTAAAGTTGATAAAATATCAACCTACTCTAGGTGGTGTCCAGGCATGGGTAAATTGGTCAGTCAGCGTTTTATTCGTGATATTGGTTTTTACGCTACAAACTGGTTATGCCATAACGAATGTAAGTGTTGCAAAAGATTTAAGTCTGAGTATGGCTCAAGTTGGTTTTGTTGGCACAATTTATACTTTTGTTTTTGCTATAACCCAGCTAGTCAGTGGTTCTATATTAGATAAAATTGGCACTCGATGGGTACTACCTTTAGCCTGTTTAGTAGTTGCCGCAGGTGCATTTCTCTTTGCCAACGCTGGCGGACCTAAGATGCTTGTTTTTGCTAATTTATTAGCAGCTGTTGGCGCCTCTTTTGGATTCATAGGTGCAGGTTTTACGGGCGGGCAATGGTTCAGCCCCCTTAAATATGGTTTCATGTTTGCCTTGGTTCAGCTTTTTGCATCATTATCAGCAATTGTTGGTCAGCGCGTTCTTGGAATTATGATTGAGCAAGTAGAATGGTATGTATTAATAAATAGTTTGGCCATTATTGGAGTTGGTATAGCAATTTTGATGCTCTTCGTTTTGCGCAACCCCCAAACTGAACAGGCTAAATATAAATGGCCTGGCTTTAAAAAATTCTTTAACGAATTATTTGACTCTTTAGCTAATGTTATTTCAATGCGTGATACATGGGTGAATGCCTTAATAGGCGGTGCAACTATGGGCACTATGTTGGGTGTTGGTGTAATTTGGGGCCCTCGGTTGCTTGTTTCAGGTGGTATGGAACAAGGACAAGCCTACATTGTAAGCTCATTAGCATGGGCAGGATTGGCGATTGGCGCACCATTATTTTCTTGGATCTCTGATAAAGTGAAAAGCAGAGTTAAACCGATGATGTTTGCATGTACGTTGCAACTATTGGTCATAATGATCATTTTATTTAATCCTGAGGCAGATACTTCAACAGCGTCTACATTCTTTTTTTTGTTTGGTTTAATGGCTGGCGCATCCATGTTACCGTTTACAATTGCAGCAGAGCTAGTTTCCCCTGCATTGATCGGGACCTCTGCAGCTTTAGTTAATGCTACACAATTCGTAATCGGTGGCATTATGATGGCTGTTCCAGGACGTGTATTAGATGGTACGGGTTTAATTTCACGCATAAGAGAAGGAACCTTGTCTCCCCTTGATTTTTCTACTTCTGTTTCTGTCGATTTTCAATGGGCTATGGCTATAATGCCTGTAACACTAATTTTTGGTTTATTCTTATGCTTCTTTCTTAAAGAGACTTATCCTCAGCTTTGATGATTTTGCTAAGCTATATGGCTAATTAACAATAACTTAATCAATGCCGTACAGTTATTGACAGAACTCCAAGTGTTTTTGTCTTTCAAAGCTTTCGAATCTTTCGTAGTCGCATTCTCGCCTTTTGGAGCCTCTGGCAAGCTCATCAATCCCGGTTCGCAAGCAATCCACGCCCAATTATCCCAGGCCTCACAAAGACGACGCACCTCAGCCTTAAACCAGGACCGGTAGCAGTTTGAACTGCCCCGACGGCAGGTGAGTTCACACATGAGCACAGAAC
>QNFC01000389.1 GCA_003645395.1 Gammaproteobacteria bacterium | reverse complement strand
CGCATGGCGAGAATTCGCATCAGCGAGATATGGTATTCAAGGTCAGGTTTTTCTGCAGCGATCTGGTTACGAAGCTGTTGCAATCCCTCCACACCAAATCGATCAACAATTTTCGGAGCATGTTCCTGCAGCCAGGCTTGCATCTTCTCTTCGGCCCGACCAATCGCCGGCCAAACTGGCCAAAGCGTGTCGTCAAGATCAAAGGTAACCGCCTTGATCTCAGTCGACAGCTGTCCATCCACTTGCTTTCCTCGGCTAATGTTAATCATCCTCATATCGCCTTCACTGTCGTAAAATTCTGCACTACGCATCACCACATTTATACAGGCACGTCACGGAGCAGTTAAAGCATGCAGGCAATTCAGATTCAAAAAAACGGCGGCCCAGAAGTCCTCGTTACTATCAATACAGAAAAGCCCCGCCCAGAACCCGGACAGGTACTTGTAAAGCTCGACACCTGCGGCATTAACTATATCGACACCTATCACCGATCAGGGCTTTATCCCGTTGAGTTACCCGCAATACTCGGCCTTGAAGCCGCGGGCATCGTGGAGTCCGTGGGCACAGCCGTCACCCACTTCCAACCGGGTGACCGGGTAGCCTACCCCAATGTTCCCGGCAGCTACGCCGAATACAACTGCATCCCCGAGGAGCGCCTAGTACCCGTACCCGACGGCCTTTCCCTCGAACTGGCCGCCGCTAGCATGCTTCAGGGCTTAACCGGTCACGCGCTTACCCACAGCACCTATCCGGTTGATGCAAACAGCCAGGTATTGATTCATGCCGCTGCCGGCGGTGCTGGTCAATTACTGGTGCAGCTATGCAAAATGAAGGGCGCTCGAGTCATCGGCACAGTGTCAACACAGGCTAAAGCTAACATTGCTAAACAAGCCGGCGCAGACGATATTATTTTCTATAACGACGTAGATTTTGTTGCCGAGACCCGACGCTTAACCGATGGAGTCGGCGTGGATGTCATCTATGACTCGGTCGGCAAAACCACCTTTGAGCCGGGTCTTAGCGCACTGCGCCCCCGCGGCACCATGGTCCTCTTTGGCAATGCTAGCGGAGCGCCCGATCCTGTCAACCCGGCACTGCTCATGCAAAAAGGCTCACTGTTTCTAACCCGCCCGATACTCTTCGACTACATCGCCACCCGCGAAGAACTCGAACAACGTTGTAGTGACCTGTTTGGCTGGTTAGAAAACGGCGATATCTCCATTCGTATTGATCGAACTCTACCGCTTGCGGACGCGGCCACCGCTCACCGCTTGCTGGAAAGTCGTCAAACGGCCGGCAAATTATTGCTCAAGCCCTGAGGTAAACCTGACGCTGAGCACGGGCCAGTTCATCTCCCGTCACCTTCTATCCAGGTTGCGGCAATTTGCTCTGCCCGCTCCTGCTCATCCCGGCCCATTTGAGGCCTAAGTAACTCCAGCGCCATCTCTGCATTGGCATTACCGGCCGCATCGGCCAGCGTAAAAAGCGCTAAGGCCAACACTCGATCTTCCTTCACTCCAAGCCCGTTAAAAGTCATGTAAGCAAGGTTATTCAGCGCATAAGCATCACCCTGGCGGGCAGCTTTTTCATACCAGCTGGCCGCCAGCTGCATATCCTCGTCGATCCCCTCACCGAAGCGATACATGCGCCCCAGGTTGAACTGCGCCAGCGCATCACCTTGCTCGGCTGCTTTACGGTACCAGGCAGCCGCCTCAACAAAATCCTGTTCAACCCCGGCGCCCATGTAATAAAGCCCGGCAAGGTTATATTGAGCTTCTGGACTGCCCTGCGCGGCGGCAGCCCTGAACCAGGCCACCGCCTGCTCAACATCAGCAGGACCGCCGACACCTTCGTAATACATCTGTCCCAAATTATATTGAGCGTCACGATGCCCAGCGTCAGCGGCAACCTGGAACCAATGCCGGGCCTGCCCGGCAGACGCCTTGGTGCCCTTACCTTGCTCATATAACAGCGCAAGGTTGTAGCAAGCAGAGGGTTGCTGTGGAGAAGCTACCGCACTAAACCAGCGAAACGCACCGGAAAAATCCTGTGGCACCCCTAAGCCACGCAACTTGATCACGCCAATGTTGTACTGCGCGGCGGCATGTCCCTGCTTCGCGGCTACTTCAAACCAGCGCGCAGCAGCCGGCGCGTCTACCGCCGTTCCTTCACCGTTAATCAGCATGATCCCCAGATCATACTGAGCCTGAGCAAGACCGTCATCGGCAAGCTGGCGATACTCATCCAGCGCTGTGGTAAAGTCGCCGGCCGCGTAGGCCTGAGTCGCCAGGTCATAGTCAGCCCAGGCCGTACCGGTATTCCAGCACAACAACACGCAGCCGACCCAGCGCCCTATTGCCTTCCTGTCAAATCCAGATTTTGAGTAACTCATGAACACCTTGTTGATACAGACCCGGAAAAACCTGCTGATGGGGCTGTTACTACTTATTCTTTTTCCACTGCTATTTATCAATTTTAATCTCTATTCCACGCCCACGCCGCGCTATGCCAAAGAACTCTCCAATCTGGCCCATGTGCCCCTGTTTGCGCTGATTAGTTATTGGGTCTGGTACTGGATTGAGCATT
>QNFC01000388.1 GCA_003645395.1 Gammaproteobacteria bacterium | reverse complement strand
TTATCCAGCTTAAAGCGTCTAAAGTTAGTGGAAAAATACAAAGTGCCAGTAGGGCTTAGCAGTGACAGAGCATTGCTTATCAAAGATACATGGTCTATTTGTATATCAAAGGCATCTTCCAGACGTTTTGAATTTGAGAATGTCGGAGGATCTAAAAATATTAAATCATAATAGGTTTTTTCTGTTTGTTCCGCCTGTTCAATAAGCCAGCTTGCACTGTCCGCTCGAATAATTTTATTATCACCAGATAAATTATTTAATTCAAAATTGTTTTTTGCCCAGTCTAAATAAGTATTAGACATGCCCACGGTTGTAGTTGATAAAGCGCCGCCTATAGCCGCATGTACAGTTGCTGTGCCTGTATAGGCAAATAAACTAAGAAAGTTTTTACCCTTAGCTTGCTGCTGAATTTTTAGGCGAAGAGGGCGGTGGTCCAGAAATAGCCCAGTATCCAAATGATCTTCTAAATTAACTAAAAATTTACAATTGTGTTCTTCAATAATATGAAAATTCGCTTTATCAGCTTGTTTTTCATATTGTTCGTTATTTCTTTGTTTGCGACGGATTTTTAAGAAGACCTGAGAATTATCAATTTTTAAAACTCTAGGTATTTCAGCTAATACACCGGCTAAGCGTTCATTGGCAATATGAGCTTCAATAGTCTTAGGCGCTTCATATTCTTGTACATTAACCCAAAGTTTGTCAGCGTAATACAGGTCAATAGCAACAGCATATTCAGGTAAATCAGCATCGTAAACGCGGTAACAATGTATGTCTTGTTGTTTTGCCCATTTAGCCATTTTTTTAAGGTTCTTTTTTAGGCGGTTGGCAAACATTTCGGCACTGTGACTATTATCAACAATAGCAACATTCTTCTGGGTTAATTGATCAACACGTTGTTGTTGGGATTTGGCTTTGGGTACAAAGAATGATTTTTCTTCAATATTTAGCCGAAGTAATTTACATTCCAGCGGACCGTTAAATAAAGTAATTGGCTTTTGTGAGCGAATACCTAAGCGAAAGCCCATTTCCGGGTTGCTAATAATTAAGGCAGCTTTCCAGCCAATAAAACGGTCTTTTAATATTTCACCAAAGTTTTGATAAAGATGGGAAATTTCTTCGTCATTACCTAAACGTTCACCATAAGGCGGGTTACAGATAAGTAGGCCGGCTTTCCAGCTTGTGGCGGCTTCTGCATCAAGAATATCACGTTTTTCCACATGAATTTTGTTTTGAAAGCCTGCATTTTCAACATGTTGAATGGCGGCTGCAACGGTACGTCGACTTTGATCAAAGCCGGCAATAACCGGCATTTTATCCAGTCCAATAGTTTTACGTTGTTCGGCTTCTGTTAGTAATGATTCCCAAACTTGCGGGTCATGTTGTTTCCATCCTAAAAAGCCAAAATAATCACGTAATAAGCCGGGAGCATAGTCGGCAGCAATTAAAGCGGCTTCTAATATTAAAGTACCTGATCCGCACATTGGATCGATTAATGTGCCACCTTGTTTGGCTATTTCGGGCCAACCGCTGCGTAATAACATGGCCGCTGCCAGGTTTTCTTTTATGGGGGCTGCGACGTTTTCTTCTCTGTATCCTCTGCGATGTAAGCTTTCCCCTGATAGGTCAAGACTTAACTGTGCTTCTTCTGTGTTTAGGTGTACATTGATTTTAGTGGTTGGACGATGCAAGTCAATATTAGGACGTTTGTGGAATTTAGCGCGCATTTGATCAACAATGGCGTCTTTTACTACTAATGAACCAAAGTGACTGTTATTTATAGCCGTTGAGTTTTTTGCGGTGAAAGAAACCGCAAAGGTATCGTCAGGTTTGAAGTGCTCAAACCAGTTTATTTTTTTTATGCCTTCGTATAGGTCTTCTTTGCTGGTAACTTGAAAAGTGCTTAAGGGTAAAAATATACGATTGGCCGTTCTTGACCATAGACAGGCTCGGTAGGCCATTGCCAAGTCACCTTGAAAACTAACCCCGGCTAGTTTTGGGTGTACATCTTCAGCACCGAGTTGTTTTAGTTCCGTAGCCAAAATGTCTTCCATGGCTTTGGGTGTGGTCGCAAACAGTTGATATTTTGTCATAAGCTCTAAATAAAAAAGCCCTGCACAAGCAAGGCTTTTATTGATGTGATTTTTACACGAAGGGAGATGAAAAAAATAATCATCCAAAATCATGATTGGGATTAGGGAGATGGAAACAAATAATCATCCAATCTAGCTGGTCTTTTTGTCCGCCTTCAGTTGAGTAGCAACGTTACGTAGCCTGCTATGCGCCTATTGCTACTCAACTGAAGACAAACAAAAATCCTGCGCCATATTGGGCGATTATTTATTTCCAGCTCCCTTAGCGTTAGAATATTTACTAATAATAACCGATATAATGGGGCGCAGTCCTTTAGGCTGCTGTTAATGTGCAGCCTAAAGGACTGCGCCCCAATAGTTACTTAAGGCGTAATTTAATGTAAGTATAAACTTAAAATATAGAAGGTTAAATTAGAATTTTAGTAATTCAACATCAAAAATCAATGTAGCATTAGGTCCAATATCACCACCAGCGCCACGTTTTCCATAAGCTA
>QNFC01000387.1 GCA_003645395.1 Gammaproteobacteria bacterium | reverse complement strand
TGCCTTCAGTTACAGTCAGCGCGAAGTGCTGGAACTGCGCCACGACCCGGTGCGCCTGACCATGGCGCTGCTCGGCAGCCTGATCCTGATGCTCATCATGGGCTATGGCATCACCATGGATGTGAACGACCTCACTTATGCAGTGCTTGATCGCGATCAGACCGTGCTTAGCCACAACTATGCCCTGAATATTTCGGGATCACGCTATTTTGTTGAGCGTCCACCGATTACCGACTACGCTGACCTTGACCGGCGCATGCGCAGCGGCGAGTTGTCGCTTGCCATCGAAATTCCGCCGGGCTTTGCACGGGATACCGGGCGTGGCAAGCCAGTGGAGATCGGCGCCTGGATTGACGGCGCCATGCCGCAGCGTGCCGAAACCGTGCAGGGCTACATGCAGGGCATGCACCAGAGCTGGCTGATGGATGTGGCGAAAACCCGCTACGGCCAGAACCTGAACCTGGGGGCGGCCACCATTGAGACCCGCTATCGCTACAACCCCGATGTGAAGAGCATGCCAGCGATGGTGCCGGCTACGATCCCCATGCTGCTACTGATGATTCCGGCAATGTTGACTGCGCTATCGGTGGTACGGGAAAAGGAGATGGGATCGATCATAAACCTCTACGTAACGCCCGTCACTCGTGCCGAGTTCATGCTCGGCAAGCAGTTGCCTTACCTGGTGCTGGCGATGCTGAACTTTCTGGTGCTTTGCCTGTTCGCGGTGATTCTGTTCGAGGTGCCGGTCAAGGGCAGTTTTTTTGCACTCACGCTGGCAAGCCTGTTTTTCGTCGTTTACTCCACAGGCTTTGGCCTGTTGGCCTCGATCTTCACCCGCAGCCAGATTGCCGCACTGTTCTTCGCAGCCATGGGCTCAATGCTGCCGACCATTAAGTTTGCCGGCATGATCGACCCGGTTTCATCACTCGAAGGCATCGGACGCATTGTCGGCGAGATTAACCCCACCACCCACTACATCACCATCAGCCGCGGCGTGTTCAACAAGGCGCTGGGTATGGCAGATCTGCATGGTTATTTTCTGCCCATCCTGACGGGTGGGCTGGTAGTGCTGGGGCTGTCCATCGTCCTGTTGAAGAAACAGGAGCGCTGAGCATGGTTCGAGCTTTCCACATCTATCGGCTGGGTATCAAAGAACTGTGGAGCCTGTGGCGCGACCCGATGATGTTGATACTGATCGTTTGGGGTTTTACCGCGATGATCTACGTGGCCGCCAGCGCTATGCCGGAGTCACTCAGCAAGGTGCCGATATCCATCGTCGATGAGGACGACTCACCGTTGTCGGTGCGTATCAGCGCCGCCTTTTTCCCCCCGCAATTCGTGCCGCCTATGCGGGTGACGCTGGCCGAAGTCGATGCAGGACTGGATGCGGGGCTCTACACTTTTTCGCTCAACATCCCGCCGAATTTTCAGCGCGACGTGCTGGCTGGACGCATGCCCACCATTCAACTCAATGTTGATGCTACGCGCATCACTCAAGCTTTCACCGGCACGGCCTACGTGCAGCAGATTGTGATCGGTGAAGTCAATGCCTTCGTCCAGCGTTACCGGGCCAATGCGACGATGCCGGTGGATTTGGCGATGCGGGTGCGCTTCAATCCCAATCTGTCGCAGTCCTGGTTCGGCGCGGTGATGGAGGTCATCAACATGGTCACTATGCTGTCGATCATTCTGGCCGGTGCCGCGCTGATTCGCGAGCGTGAACACGGCACAATCGAGCACCTTCTGGTGATGCCGGTGACACCCGGAGAAATTATGCTGGGCAAGGTCTGGTCCATGGGGCTGGTGGTGCTTCTGGCAACGGCTTTTTCCTTGCAATTTATCGTGCAAGGGGCGCTGGCTGTGCCGATCGAGGGCTCAGTGCCGTTGTTCATAGCCGTTACGGCGCTTTTTCTTTTTTCGACGACCTCACTGGGCATTTTCCTTGCAACTTTGGCGCGCAATATGCCTCAGTTTGGTTTATTGATGATGCTGGTACTCTTACCGATGCTGATGCTCTCAGGCGGAGTCACACCACGCGAGAGTATGCCTATGCTGGCACGAAATATCATGGAGATCGCGCCGTCCACCCATTTCGTTGCCGCAGCCCAGGGGATCCTGTACCGGGGTGCAGGATTCGATGTGGTCTGGCCGCAATTTCTTGCACTGGCCGCCATCGGCGCGGTGTTTTTCCTCGCCGCTATGCTCCATTTCCGCAGGAGCATTAGCCAGTTGACCTGATTTGGTGGCGTAGAAAAATGGTAATTATCTTGGGTTATAAACATAGTTATCCTATAGGGGTGTTGTTGTTTTATTGCCTGGCTTTTGGGAATACATCGTCGGCTTCAGCAAATGACACATCCATCGAATCAGCAACCTGGCGCTTGGAATTCGACAACGATGTCTTTTTTAATAAGGACAACAAGATTTCCAGTGGCTGGTCGTTGCAAAAACATTCTGCTGTTGCTGGGAGCTGGGAGGCGTTGGAGGATGTTCCTGGATTCGTCAGGCATTGGGGCAAGGCCATACCCACGCTGACGAAGGAGGGTCTGGTGTACCGGGTCGGAATCGCTGTTGGTCAGGTTATCCAG
>QNFC01000386.1 GCA_003645395.1 Gammaproteobacteria bacterium | reverse complement strand
GATCAGCTCCAGGTCAGCAGCGACCAGGTTGAGATAGAGTGGTTCACCCTGGTCATCGACGGCAAATGCGGGATGGGGCTGGTAGTAGATGCCGGACTTAATGTTGATGCGATAACGACTGAAGGCGATATCTGCGCTAGGAGTTTCCTTCGCCAGGGGGATGCCATTAGCATCTATAAAAATGGGTTGCGGAACTCCCGTCGCGGTGAGTGGTTCGAGTGTATAAGGGCGCTTGAGGTAGTGGTAATGCAGGGGTGGTTCGTAGATCTGGCCGATAAAGGCATATTCGTTGGAGGCGTAGGAAACGGCTGGGTCGAGGTGTTTTGGGCGTTCTGCGAAAGAGCTGTAGAGAGTATTCTGGTCCTTCGCTCCGTCAGGGTAGGGGTTATTTGGTACGCCTTGCTCGCAGCTGCCGCATAGTAGCGCTACCAGCGTAATTATCAGGCAGGCACAAGATTGGCGGAGTCGACAGAGCATAAAGGTATTGAGTTCATACAGAGCTAGCATGGGCTCGATATAATACTTGCTTTACACAACAATAATTGGGAACTGAAGCTATGGGATTTTTGACCGGTAAAAAGGCACTGATCGTGGGGCTGGCGAGTAATCGCTCGATTGCATGGGGAATTGCTCAGGCCATGCAGCGGGAAGGGGCTGAACTGGCGTTCACCTACCAGAACGAGAAGCTCAAAGGGCGTGTAGAAAAAATGGCCGAGGAGTGTGGGTCTCAATTAACGATGCCCTGTGAAGTCACCGACGATGAACAAATTGCCGCAGTGTTTGAGCAGTTGAAAGGCGAATGGGATGAACTGGATATTCTTGTTCATAGCGTTGCCTTTGCGCCACGGGAAGAGCTGGACGGTCCTTTTGTTGATGCGGTGACCCGGGGAGGCTTCGCCCAGGCTCACGATATTAGCTCATACAGTTTCGCGGCCCTTGCTAAAGCTTCGCAGAGCATGTTGTCAGATCAGTCGGCCCTGTTAGCAATGACCTATCTTGGGGCGGTGAGAACGTTGCCCAATTACAATGTCATGGGCCTGGCAAAGGCTAGCCTGGAAGCGAATATTCGCTACCTGGCGGCATCGATGGGCCCGGATGGCACCCGTGTTAACGGAATTTCTGCTGGACCAATTCGCACCCTGGCTGCATCAGGGATCGCCGGGTTACGCGGGATGCTCGATTACCACGCTGAGCACACGCCCCTGCGTCGGAATGTAACGATTGAAGAGGTGGGTAACGCTGCGGCTTTCCTCTGCTCTGATTTAGCATCGGGGATGACCGGGGAAATCAGCTATGTTGATGCCGGTTACAACATCGTCGGAATGTAGTTGAGACTAGCTCCTTGATCGGTATAGAACATCGATCAAGGAGCTGTGGGCTGTTAGATATTTTCGGGATAAATCTTAATATCCACCGACTCGCGCAAGTTTTTTAAGTAACCGATAAAAGCGATATCCCCTCTTAAGCGCTCGAGATTAAGCTGCAGTTGCAACCGTTCGTCATCGGTGGCCGGTAGAGACTCATCATACAATTTAGTAACTGCGAAGACGACATAGTCGCCATTATCGAGGGCCATGCCCTGGTAGGTGGGTGGTGATTCGGAAACGGGCATGCGGAAAAGCTCGGCTACCATTGGTGCTGGAAGGCCTGGTTGGTTGCGTGAAAGAGCTGTCCTGTCCTGCCACTGCACCGATAGATCGGTGAGATCGTCGGCAACACTTTCGCCTTGTGCTAGCGTTTCAACTAATCCAGCGCCACGGGTCTTAACCGCTTCGCTGGTAGCTTGTGCTAGCAGTATCTCGCGAATAGACGCTGCAACCTCAGTTAACGGCTTTGCTGCTGCGGGCTGATGTTCGGTGATGCGTAAAACTACTGAGCGGCTGTTTCCAATATTGATTACTGAGCTGTTTTGGCCTTCCTGCAGTACATCGTTGCTGAAGGCTTGCTCTATGACTTCGTTGGTAGCGGTGATGCCGGTACCACCGGATCTAGGGAAGAGTTCGCTCTGCTGGATCACCAGATCGAATTCATCAGCGGCCGGCTGCAGTGAATCCGGTTGTTCGTAAACAATATCCTGCAGGGCTTCAGTAGCTGTAAAGAAGGCCGATTCCGCCTGCTCG
Organism: Gammaproteobacteria bacterium; assembly: GCA_003645395.1. Lineage (GTDB taxonomy): Bacteria > Pseudomonadota > Gammaproteobacteria > Immundisolibacterales > Immundisolibacteraceae > QNFC01. Next base: position 470 of record QNFC01000386.1, on the reverse strand, counting down.
CGTCGATATCGGAGTGAAATTTCCTCCTTTACCTCCGACAGCGGCTGTAGCCGTTTGGCTTCAATCTCGGTAACTTTGATCAGGTGGTAGCCAAATGCCGATCTGACCGGTTCGCTGACATCGTTTAGTGGCTGAGAAAAAGCTGCGGTTTCGAAGGCAGGGTCCATGATTCCGTGCCCAAACAGGCCGAGATCTCCACCTTTAAGGGCTGAACCAAGGTCTTCGGAATTGAGTTTAGCGAGTTCCGAAAAGCTGGCGCCGTCGTCGAGTTGCTCTTTAAGTATGGTGATTTTGACTAATGCAGCATTAACAGTTGCATCGTCGGCATCGTCGGGAATTGCTATCAACAGGTGACTGGCTCGTCTTTTCTCGGGTGTTAAGAACTCACTCTCCTGCTCGCTGTATAGGCGTTCTAATATTTGATCGTCGATATTGATTTCGGCGGCAAAATCGTCGAGCACCAGTTCGAG
>QNFC01000385.1 GCA_003645395.1 Gammaproteobacteria bacterium | reverse complement strand
GAAGGGCTGGTAGCCATGCTGGAACCGCTCATCGATACCCTGATTATCTGTACGATGACGGCACTGGTGATCGTCATCAGTGGTCAATGGGGCGACGCACTACCTGAGGGACTGGAAGGCGCTGCTCTGTCAGCCCACGCCTTCTCGCTAACATTGGGCAACACCGGTAGCCTGATTGTAGGTGGCAGTCTCACCCTGTTTGCATTTTCAACCATCATCGCGTGGTCCTATTACGGTGACCGCTCTGCCAGCTACCTGTTCGGCGAGATCGCCGTCGTCCCCTACCGGATTATTTACGTCTGCCTGGTGGTGGTCGGTGCGACCATCCCCCTGCGGCTGGTCTGGAATCTAGCCGATATTGCCAACGTGCTAATGATTGCCCCTAACCTGGTCGTGCTCTGGCTTATGGCCGGCAAAGTCAGAGAGATGAAAGATGACTACTTTCGCCGCATGAAAATTGCCAAAGCAACCGGCGGAGCATCCCTTGAAGCCTGATTCACAAACCGCCGACGCCCTACCCCAACAAATCCAGCTAGCGCTTGTTGAAGATATCGGTAACGGTGACCTCACCGCAGAACTGATCCCCGCCGACCGCAATATGGCTGGCGCGGTAATCGCCCGCGAAAAGGGCGTCATGGCAGGTAGCGACTGGTTCAACGAAGTCTTTCGTCAACTAGACCCGACGGTAATCATTGACTGGCAAGTCAGTGATGGTGACTCAGTCACGCCGGGCCAGATCCTTTGCACGTTACAAGGCCCTGCGCGTTCACTGTTAACCGGCGAGCGTACCGCGCTTAATTTCATCCAGCTACTCAGCGCGGTCGCCACCCGAACCCAGCAATATGTCAAAGCGGTTGCTGGCACCCGCTGCAAAATCCTTGATACTCGCAAAACTATCCCTGGGTTACGGCTTGCACAAAAATACGCGGTGCGCTGTGGCGGTGGCACCAACCACCGCATTGGTCTGTTTGATGCAATTTTGATCAAGGAGAATCATATTGCTTCGGCGGGTAGCATCGCCAGTGCAATTACTCAAGCGCGGCAAGCGAGTAACTCGGTCATGGTCGAGGTTGAGGTTGAGACGGCCGACGAATTGCTGCAGGCCATTAGCGCTGGCGCAGACCGGATATTGCTGGATAATTTTTCGTTGGCGGAACTGGCAGACGCGGTTCAAACCACCGCCGGCGCATGTGAACTGGAGGCTTCCGGAGGCATAACGCTGGATACTATCGAGCCGATTGCAAAAACCGGTGTTGACTTCATTTCGGTCGGTGAGTTAACCAAGACCATTGATGCGCTCGATTTGTCGATGCGCCTGAAATAACTACTCATTAGTGAGTGGATTGGGCCCTGTATTGAGCCCAACCTCAAGCAGTCCGGCACTCAGATAACCAGCCCTACATCACCCCGTAAGCGATGATGGCATCTGCCACCTTGATAAACCCGGCAACGTTAGCGCCTTTAACGTAGTCAACCCCCTTCTCGGAAGCTCCATACTCAACGCACTGGTCGTGGATATTGCTCATTATCTGACGTAACCGGCGATTTAGTTCGTCTCGGTCCCAGGCCAGGCGCATACTGTTCTGGGTCATTTCCAGACCAGACACCGCCACGCCGCCGGCGTTAGCAGCCTTACTCGGCGCAAATAGCGCACCGGCCTGATGAAAAGCTTCCATCGCCGCCGGGGAGCTAGGCATGTTCGCCCCCTCAGAAACTGCTCGCACACCATTTTTAATCAGTATTTTTGCATCGTCCAGGTCAATTTCATTCTGGGTCGCACAGGGTAACGCCAGGTCACAGGGCACCTCCCAGGGCCGTCGGTTTTCGACGAATTTCACCCCATACTCCACTGCGTATTCGCTGATTCTGCCGCGTCGTTTGTTTTTTAATTCTTTGATGAATGCCAGTTTGTCAGCGGTGAGTCCCTGTTCGTCGTAGATGTACCCGCCCGAGTCCGACAAGGTCACCACTTTGGCGCCCAACGTGATTAATTTTTCGGCCGCAAACTGGGCAACGTTACCCGACCCTGAGATCACCGCCACCTTGTCTTCAACCGTTTCACCGACATGTTTGAGCATGTCTTCCATCATGTAGACACAGCCATAGCCGGTCGCCTCCACGCGGATTTCACTACCGCCAAACGAGAGGCCTTTACCGGTGAGTACCCCGGTAAATTTGTTCATAATGCGTTTGTACTGACCAAACATGTAACTGATTTCTCGACCGCCAACGCCAATATCGCCGGCGGGCACATCCGTATCAGGGCCAATATGCCGGTAAAGCTCGGTCATAAACGCCTGGCAGAAACGCATGATCTCCCGCTCGGACTTCCCTTTTGGGTTGAAATCCGCCCCGCCTTTGGCACCGCCGATAGGCAAACCGGTAAGGCTATTCTTAAACGTCTGCTCAAAAGCAAGAAATTTGAGCACACTCAAACTGACTTCGTGGTGAAAGCGAATACCCCCCTTGTAAGGCCCAATCGCATTATTGTGCTGCACCCGATAGCCACGGTTCGCACGGATATTGCCGTGATCATCTTCCCAACCCACCCGAAAAATAATGATGCGATCAGGTTCGGTCAGGCGTTCGAGTATCCG
>QNFC01000384.1 GCA_003645395.1 Gammaproteobacteria bacterium | reverse complement strand
TCAAAACAGGGCATAACGAAATCAGTGGCTGCCAGGGCATCAGCCGCCGTCACTCCCGGACCCATCAGCTCTTTTTTGAGCACGAAGGCAATCTCGCCTTCCATTTTGGTCTGGATCAATGTGTTGCTGATGGAAACCTCGGCACCATCGTTATAGGCCATGCCCGAGAGCAGGTGACCAAAATCCGGCTGCTTAACATCGAGCATGCCCTGAACGATTTTGCTGGTGGCACCAATTTTTTTGCCAATAACCGTGTCGCCGTCGTTATCGAGTCGACGCTGAATAAAACCTAGCTGGATGGCGTAGGCGTCTTCTATGGTGATGTCTGATTCGCGGTCGGTGATCGGCGCAACGGTTTTCTGCGCGTGCAGAGCGTCGTAAAGCTCCTGACTGTAGGCATCAATTTTTGACTGGTCCATGGTTAGTTTCCTTGTTTAAAGTTTGATACAGACGTTTTTTAATTCGGAATAGAACTCCAGCGAGTGGACGCCGCCTTCGCGGCCGATACCGGAATTTTTCATGCCCCCAAAGGGCGTGCGCAGGTCGCGTAAAAACCAGGTATTAACCCAGATAATACCTGCTTCCAGCGCCGCACTCATGCGATGGGCGGTACCCAGGTTGGTGGTCCAGACAGTCGCCCCTAACCCATAGCGGGTGTCATTGGCCAGCTCTAACACCTCTTCTTCGGTATCGAACGGAACGATCGAAACCATCGGCCCAAAAATTTCCTGGCGCTGAGCTTTGCAATCGGGGGTCAGGCCGGTCACCACGGTCGGTTCCAGAAAAACCCCTTCGGCCAGGTGATCCGGCAGGTTGTCGGGAATTTTGCCGCCACACTCGAACGTGGCGCCATCTTCGCGGGCGGATTCAACAAAGCTCATTACTCGCTGAAAATGTTCTTTCGAAACCAGCGAACCCATGGTAGACGCCGGATCACTCGGGTCACCGACTTTCACATTCGCCTTAACCTTCGCCACCAGACCGGTGACAAACTGATCGAAAATCGGTCGCTGCACATAGATCCGTGACCCACAGAGGCAAACCTCGCCCTGATTAGCAAACGAAGAACGCAGCGTCATCGTCAGCGCATCTTCAAGATCAGCATCGGCAAAAACTATATTGGGGTTTTTGCCGCCGAGTTCAAAAGAGAGTTTTTTCAAGCCATCAGCGGCGGCGCGCATAATGGTTTTTCCGGTGGTCGTCTCACCGGTAAACGTAATGCCATCGACATCCGGGTGTTCCGACAGTGCGGCGCCGGCAGAGTCACTCCCCAATCCCTGCACGACATTAAAGACGCCAGGCGGCAGAATTTCGTTAATCACCTCGGCGGTCAGCATGGCGGTCATCGGGGTTTCTTCCGACGGCTTCATCACCACCGTGTTGCCACTGGCCAGGGCCGGGGCAATTTTCCAGGTTGACAGCAACAGCGGAAAATTCCACGGTGAAATAATGCCAATCACCCCCAGAGGCCGACGCAGCGAGTAGTTTAGCGCCCCGTCCATCTCCCAGGTTTCGGTAGCCACGTACTTAAAATGCTCGGCAAACTGGATGAAATTGGCACTGCCGCGGGGTACCGCTGCGGCGCGCGCAAGACTAATTGGCATGCCGTTATCGGCGGATTCGGCCTGGGCAAACTCTTCCGCCCGGGTATTAATTCCCTCCGCTACCTGCCGCAACAGCGCCATACGCTCGTCCACTGGCATGGTGCCCCACGGGCCCTTTAGCGCTGTCCGTGCCGCCGCCACGGCCGCATCGACCTCCGGCTTTCCGCCTTCGTGGACTTTAGCAATTAGCTGTCCGGTGGCCGGGTTGATATCGTCGAACATTTTTCCACTGGCGGAGCCGACAAACTGACCATTAATCAGATGTTTAATCTCTTTCACGTTACGCTTACTCTAAAAAATTATTGGGCCATCCATCGACCTTATTCGACACCATCCCGGTACCCACTTAAACAGCAAAGGCCGGAATCGCTCCGGCCTTTGCTTAATTTACATCAATCACTTTACTTAACTCGGTTCAGCGACTAACCCGGCCAATGCCAGGCCCGCCCGGGCGCACTCTTCATCCTGCTCTTCGCTGCCACCAGAAACGCCGATACCGGCAATGAGTTCACCGCCCTGGTATACCGGCACCCCACCACCGAACACCACCAGACGGTCAGTCGTTGGTAGTCCGGCAGTAATCCCCGGTGAATCCATCTGCTCGACAAACCCCCACCACTGGCTGGTGGGCATACCAAAGCCAGCAGCAGTGGTGGCCTTATCAGCCGCGATGCCCTGAGAATGGAACGGCGCCCGGGGATCGCGTCCGGCGGCAATTTGATTACCCCCGCGATCCATGACCACGGCGCAGACGGCAATTTCCAGCTTTTCCGCCTGCTCTAGCGCTCCACGCACGGCCTTTAACGCCGCGTCCCAGTTCAGACTAGTGAGTTGAATCGTTGATGACATAACAGTTTTCCTTTATGTATTGGCGCTGACGAAACTCTCTACAACCTGGTGACCGTAATAGAAAATCCCCTTCGGCACCTCGGTGTGATCCCAGATGATGGTGGGGTTATCCGGATAGCGGATGTAACCACCGTGAAAGGTTTC
>QNFC01000383.1 GCA_003645395.1 Gammaproteobacteria bacterium | reverse complement strand
GCATCGACAATATCTGGCCAGGCCACCATGGAAGTAATTGGCCCGGTGTGGCCCCCAGCCTCATTGCCGACGGCGATGACAAAGTCGCAGCCCGCCGCCTGGTGTTTGAGGGCATGTTTGGGCCGTCCAGCCAGAGCGGCAACCCGAATACCTTTGGCGCGGGCTTTTTCTACCAGCTCCGGCGGCGGTGAGCCGAGCGCATTAACAATCAGCTTGATGGGGTGTTCAAGTGCGATCTCTACCATTTCCATACTTTCGCGTGGGGTGAAGGAGAGCTCACCCAGCAGGGAACGGACAATTTCGTCTTTCTCTGCTGGCGGCAGGGGTGGAACCCCGGCGTCGTCGAGCAGGTTGCGAACAAACTCGACGTGCTCTATGGGTACCAATTTCTCGATGTCATATTTGAGGTCGCCAGCATCGCTATAGGTAGTGGGCATGAGCACGTCGATGCCATAGGGTTTGCCATCAACGTGGTCGTCGATCCATTTCAGCTCTTCGCGCAGGCGCTGGGGTCCCATTCTCGCCATACCGAGCACGCCAAAGCCGCCGGCCTTTGACACTGCCGCAACCACATCGCGGCAGTGGGAAAAAGCAAACAGGGGGATATCGATCCCAAACATGTCACACAGGGGGTTGTTCAAAAGCGTCTCCGTGGTTGTTGGTAAAAATAGTTCCAGTTATTAAAAAACTCCGGGGCTGGCATTGGCGTCCAGGCGACCGAGCCAACTGAGATGGCAGGATTAATCCGTCCAAATCTCCTGCTCGCGCAGATAATCGTAATAAACCTCGCTTTTTTCAATATAGGCCCGCGAACCGCCCATCCGTCGTATACGGAATGGATGCACTAAGCGTTATCGCAGGATCCAGCCGCCGCGCTTCGGCGAGTGGCGCTAGTATTTCTGCATTGCGATTCTGACCGAAAATTATTCTGGCGAGCAGAAACCAGGGAGTAGAGAAAACCGCGTTCTCGTCAATTGATCGCCGTATCGCTTCTTCCGCATGATGCAGATCGCCCTGCATCGTGTAAGCCAGAGCGCGGGCGCCGATGGCCAGGGTCGTGAATACCAGCCCGCCGTTCACCACAATCGCTGCGCCGCTGCTCAGTAGTGCCTCGTTGGCGGTGAGCCAGGCGAGTAGTTGGTTGAATGATTCCACGGCGATAGTCTGTTTGTTTTTGTTTGAACTGTTATTGGGTTTTCTAGCTAATCAGGTAGCAGTCTGGCCAGGAAGGTTACAGTACGTTTCGCCATTCTAGCGAAGGTTTCCGTCAATTAGGCCTCGTTCTAGCGTGCCAACACCCTCCATTTACAAGGCCTGCCAGTCCGTCGCTTTCTCGAACGCGGAGGCAGCGCGATAGATTTCACTCTCTTGAAAATGGCGACCGATCAGCATCATGCCGCAGGGCAAGGAAATTGCCGGATGATGGGTGTAGTTAAAGGCCTGAGTATTACCCATGGGGGAGAAAGAGGCGTAGAGACTGTCTGCCATGCTGGCGTCAGCGGCTGGTGACGGCTGCGGTAGCTTTGGTGTAGTGGGCATGAGTAGCAGATCGACATTGGTAAGCGCCTAATCGTAGGCGGCGCGGAGCCCGGTAACGGCATTAACGCCCTTGGCATAAAGGCTATAACCAACCTGATTCTGCATGTGTTTGGCGAGTAGCATTAACAGCACTGCGGTGACTGGCAGCTCGTCAGCGCGGTCACGCCAGCGCCGGTGGGTGGCAAGGAAGTCCGGCGCCATCAGGTCGCGACGGCCGGTGCCGTAGCCGTCTGTGCTGAACGTGGTCTCGACCATGGATTGCACCAGTAAAAAGGTGAGGGCGCCGGCGCTGCTGTGCGCTGCTATGGAGATATCCGCCACTTCAGCGCCGAGTTCACGAAACCGCTCGGCGGCCGCACGAACTTTTGCGTTCACCACTGCATCGCCACCCGGGTGAGTGAAGCCTTCCTCAACCACACCAATGCGTAAACCATTTATATCTTTGCCGAGGGCTTCGGTGTAGCGCTCTACTGTTATTGAGTGCTGGCGGGTGTCGAGTCCATCAGCGCCGGCCAGTACCTCTAGTAAAAGTGCGTTGTCGGCAACGGTAGTGGTCGTTGGCCCAGTGTGGTCGATGTTGGGTTCCATGCCCAGAATGCCGGTGTAAGGCACCAGTCCGAAGGTCGGTTTCATGCCGACGATGCCGCAAGCGGCTGCGGGCATACGAACCGAACCGCCCTGGTCGCAGCCGATAGCCATGTCTACTTCGCCCGATGCCACGAGCGCCGCGCTGCCGGATGATGAACCCCCGGCGGAGTATCCGCGCCGATGCGGGTTATGTATGGGTCCGGTCCAGCTGGTATTGCTGCCGCCGGAGATGCAATAGGCCTCACAGGCCGCTTTACCCGCGATAACGGCACCGGCATTGAGCATGCGAGTGACGATGGTGGCATCCATTTGCGGAACGTAGCCATCGAGGATGGATGTGCCCGCGGATAAAGGAGTGTCGCTACCTCGTGAAAGATTTTGGGACATCCCTGTCACCAAAATCGACTCGCCTACGCGACAGCCGTTATTGCCCCGGCCGCCCTGCGTCCGTGCCGCTCCGCCACCCCATC
>QNFC01000382.1 GCA_003645395.1 Gammaproteobacteria bacterium | reverse complement strand
TGCCGCGGTGATCGCTCCAAAATTTCCTGGACCCAGGTCGAAACCGGCTCGGCGATTACCTGGAAGTACCCCAGTGTGATGCTCACCGGTGACAACAGTGTGGGTGAATTCTATTCGGTGGCGATGACCAACAATTATCAGCAGGCCGATACGGGCAGCAAGATGGTGCATATCGGCAAGAATAGCCGCAGCACCATAATTTCCAAGGGTATTTCCGCCGGGAAAGCCGAGAACGCTTATCGGGGCCTGGTCAAAGTGCTCCGTGGTGCCACCGGTGCGCGTAACTACACCCAGTGCGATTCGCTGTTGATCGGTAGTCAATGTGGCGCGCATACCTTCCCATATATAGAAGTGCAGGAGCCTTCGGCAAAAGTGGAGCACGAAGCCACGACGTCCAAGATTGGTGACGATCAGCTGTTTTACTGCCGCCAGCGCGGCATTGCCGAAGAGGAAGCCGTGTCGATGATCGTCAACGGCTTCTGTAAAGAAGTTTTCACCGAGTTGCCGATGGAGTTTGCGGTAGAAGTGCAGCGGCTGTTGGGCGTGAGTCTTGAAGGTAGTGTCGGTTAAATCAGATCAACTTATAGCGAATTAAAAATGTTAAAAGTTAATGACTTAAAAGTAGAAGTTGAAGGAAAGTCTATATTGAAGGGGCTCACCCTTAACGTGGGTGCTGGCGAGGTTCATGCCATCATGGGGCCGAATGGTTCCGGTAAAAGTACGCTGTCGCATGTGCTCTCCGGTCGAGAAGGGTATGAGGTAGTTGGCGGCAGCATTACCCTCGATGGTGAGGACCTGCTCGCCCTGTCACCCGAAGAGCGGGCCTGGAAAGGACTGTTTCTTGGTTTTCAATATCCGGTGGCGATTCCTGGTCTGAATAGCTCGGTTTTTATGCGCGAAGCGGTCAATGCCGTGCGTCGTAGTCGAGGCGAGAGCGAATATGACGCGATGGATTTTCTGGCGATCGCCCGTGAAAAAATGAAGTTGCTGGAGATGGACGAGAGCTTCATGACCCGCGCTGTTAATGACGGCTTTTCCGGTGGTGAGAAGAAGCGTAACGAAATTTATCAAATGGCCCTGTTGGAGCCGCGGCTGGCGATTCTCGATGAGATCGATTCCGGTCTTGATATTGACGCCCTGCGAATTGTTTCCGAGGGAATCAACAAACTGCGCAGTGCTGACCGCTCATTTATCCTGGTCACGCATTATCAGCGGCTGCTTGACTATGTAGTGCCGGATTACGTGCATGTACTGTCTCGCGGGGTGATTGTTCGCTCCGGTGGCCGCGAGCTGGCGTTGGAGCTGGAATCCAGCGGTTACGGCTGGCTCGAAAACGAAACCGCGCAGGCTTAACTGATGGCCGAAGTGCAAACAGTGGAAAGATTCCAGCAAGATTACGCAGCCCGTAAACAGCATTTACCGGGTGACGCCCAGGTACGCGAGCGGGCCATGGCCCAATTGCTTGCCGATGGTCTGCCGAATCGCAAGACCGAACGCTGGCGTTATACCCGCCTCAATAGAGTATTAAAGCAGGAATTCGCCCCAGCTAAGCCAGAGAGTTCGCTTAACGACCCGGCAGTGCTTGCGTTGGTGGATCAGGTCGCGAACAGCGATTCACCCGTACTGGTGTTTGATCAGGGCTATTATCGGCCAGAACTCTCTCGGTTAACTGGCCTGGGTGAAGTGGAATTTAAACCCCTTGGCGTCGCGCTGGAATCGGGCGATGTCACCCTGGCCGAGGCAACCGGTGGGCGTGATCGTGCGTTTGACCAGCTGAATACGGCGCTGGTGGCTGATGGTGCCTGGCTAAACTTGCCGGCGGGTAAACATGGGCTGATCACGCTGCTGGTACTGGCCGGTGAGGGCGAGGCTGCCGCAGAACAAACTCAATACTGGCGACTGGTGATTTCTGCCCAGAGTCAGAGCGAGTCGGAGATTGCCATTGTCTATGCCGGCGGCGATCTGTCAAAGGCTTATCACGCCAATAACTATATTGATATTGATCTTGCTCCTACTGCGCAGCTGGTGGTCAGCCAGTTCCAGCAGCAGGGCGAAGAGGCTTTTCATGTGGCCGCGTTACGTGCCCGATTGCAGCGTGACAGTGTTTTAAAAACCCACGTGCTAGCGCTGGGTGCGGGTATTAGCCGTGATGATCTTGACATTATCCTGGATGATAAAGGTGCTCATGCAGAAATCGACGTCCTACAGCTGACCAATAATCGCCAGCACGCCGATCTGCATCTTAATCTTGAGCACGCTGCGCCTCATTGCACCAGCCAGGTTAATCACCACGGGCTGTTTGGCGGCCACGGTCGCGGGGTGTTTAATGGTCGTGTGCACGTTCATCCGGGTGCAGACGGTACCGATTCGCAGATGTCCAGCAAAAACCTGCTGTTATCCGAGGCGGCTGAAATCGATACCAAGCCTGAATTAGAAATTTATGCCGACGACGTTAAGTGCAGCCACGGTGCCACGGTGGGTGATCTCAACCGTGACGAACTTTTTTACCTGCGCAGCCGGGGACTGACGGAGCCGCAGGCTCGGGCGCTGTTACTCAACGCGTTTGCAGCGGCGAGTTTTTCATCGCTGGTTGGCCCG
>QNFC01000381.1 GCA_003645395.1 Gammaproteobacteria bacterium | reverse complement strand
TGATGCAGGTAAATCACAAGTATTACGAACAGCTCGATCCGGTCAACGAGCCCGGCAAAATTGATCAAATCCTCGAGAGCCTAGACTGATGCTGCGTAACCAGGTCTGTTATTTTAATCTGGAGGACGAGGAGTGCTGGTCGCTGAAAACCTACCTGAAACATGGGGGGTACAGCGCATGGAAAAAAATTATCGCCGGCGAGATGAGTGCCGATGAGGTGCTGGATACATTGAAAGCCTCTAGTTTGCGCGGTCGAGGCGGAGCGGGTTTTCCCACCGGAGTTAAGTGGAGCTTTATGCCGCGAGGCAAAGGCGGCCAAAATTATATGGTCTGTAACTCCGACGAAAGTGAGCCAGGTACGTGTAAGGATCGCGATATTTTACGGTTTAATCCCCACGCGGTGATTGAGGGGATGGCGATCGGTGGTTTTACTACCGATTCGACAGTTGGTTATAACTATCTGCGCGGTGAGTTCGCTGACGAACCCTTCAAGCGCTGTGAACAGGCGCTTAAAGAAGCGTACGACGTGGGTCTGCTGGGTAAGAATATCCAGGGGTCTGGCATCGATTTCGACCTTTATAATGCTATTGGTGCCGGTGCGTATATTTGCGGTGAAGAGACTGCGTTGCTGGAATCTCTAGAAGGTAATAAGGGATTGCCGCGCTACAAGCCGCCATTTCCAGCAGCATACGGTCTTTACGGCCGACCAACTACTATTAACAATACAGAGAGCTACGCGTCAGTCGGGATTATTTTGCGCAATGGTGCGGAATGGTTTTCATCAATGGGTACTGAGAACGCGGGTGGAATGAAAATATTCTCGGTCTCCGGCCATGTAGAAAACCCAGGTAATTTTGAAATCCCATTGGGCACCTCATTTCAGGAATTGTTGGGGCTGGCCGGTGGTGTCTGGAAAGGTCGACAGTTGAAGGCGGTGATCCCCGGTGGTTCATCCACTCCTGTGCTACCAGCTGCTGTTTTGGGCGAGTTAAACATGGATTATGATTCAATTGCCAAAGCCGGTTCTATGCTCGGTTCCGGGGCGATGGTAGTGATGGATGACAGCGTATGTATGGTGCATATGCTGCGGCGCATTTCTCGCTTTTATTTTTCAGAATCGTGTGGTCAATGTACCCCCTGTCGGGAAGGTACCGGCTGGTTGTATCGAGTTCTGGACCGTATGGTTAAAGGTGGCGGGCGTCCTGAAGATATCGATCTTCTCGATCGCATTGCAGGGAATATTTCTGGCAAGACCATCTGTGCCTTAGGTGATGCAGCGGCGATGCCAGTTCAGGGGATGCTGCGTCATTTTCGTCATGAATTTGAATATTATGTTGAGCATAAGCGCAGCATGGTCGGCTCCTCAGCCGCCAACTTAGCCGCCTGATAACGGATTGTTGACTGATGAGCGAAGATACCTTGCAGATTGAAGTCAATGGCCAGACGTTGCAGGCGCGTAAAGGCCAGATGTTGATTGAGGTGACTGATGCGGCCGGCGTCACCGTGCCGCGGTTCTGTTATCACGATAAGCTGTCAATCGCCGCTAATTGCCGCATGTGTTTGGTTGATGTTGAGAAAATGCCCAAACCAGTGCCCGCGTGCGCCACGCCGGTGATGGATGGCATGGTGGTTCGTACTGCCTCCGAGCGAGCGCTGGATGCGCAGCAGGCCGTGATGGCATTTCTGCTCATCAATCACCCCCTTGATTGTCCGGTTTGTGATGAGGGCGGCGAGTGCGATTTGCAGGACACGGCCTTGGGCTATGGTCAGACGGGCTCGAGCTATCGTGAATCCAAACGTACTGTAGTGAGTAAAAGCATTGGCCCATTGATCGCTACTGAAATGACCCGTTGTATTCACTGCACCCGCTGTATTCGCTTTGGTGAAGAGATCGGTGGTATTCAGGAGATGGGCGGAACTGGTCGTGGTGAACAGGTGCGTATTGGCACCTACGTTGGGAAATCGATAGACTCAGAAATCTCCGGCAACATGATAGATTTGTGTCCCGTCGGAGCGTTGACGTCCAAACCGTTTCGATTCACCGCCCGGAGCTGGGAGCTGGCGCGTGATCCATCAATCGCTGTCCACGACCCCATTGGCAGTAATTTAGAAGTACATAGCCTTCTTGGTGAGGTCAAGCGCGTAGTGCCCCGGGAAAATGATGCGATCAATGAAATCTGGTTGTCGGATCGTGATCGTTTTTCCTATCTCGGTTTGAATGCTGACGATCGGCTGTTGACTCCGCAGATAAAAGAGAACGGCGATTGGCGGGTAGCTAGTTGGGACGAGGCGCTGCAAGTTGCAGCAGAGAAAATAAAAAGCTTAGTGAATAACCGTGGAGCCGAGGAGATCGCTACTCTGGCTGGCCCGAGTCAGAGCAACGAAGATTACTTCCTTTTGCAGCAGTTGGTCCGCGGGCTCGGCAGCAAAAACATCGACCATCGCCTGCGCCAGGGAGATTTTTCTGGGTCGCTCGGTGCTGGTGCCCACGCCAATCCGCAAGCTATTAACACTTTGCAAGCCTGTGACCTGGTCGTGCTGGTAGGGAGCAACCTGCGCAAAGATCAGCCACTTTTATGGGTGCGGGTTCGTAATGCC
>QNFC01000380.1 GCA_003645395.1 Gammaproteobacteria bacterium | reverse complement strand
CAATTTGGCTCAGAGTGCTTTTGCCCAACCCCGGAGGGCCATGCAGCAGGACATGATCCAACACCTCTCCACGCTGGCGGGCAGCCTGGATGAAGATGCGCAGGTTCTCTTTGAGAGCTTCCTGCCCAATAAATTCGTCCAGACGGCGCGGACGCAAACTCAAATCGAGTTCCTCGTCCTGTGGTTGGTGTTTTGGGTCTGTCCAGCGTTCGTTTTCCAAGATCGGGATTAATCCTTTGGCCAGGTGACAAGGGAATTGAAGTAGTTACTTTGGAGGAATTCTAGTGCACCGTACTGAAAAATCAACGGTAAAGGGATTTTGCGGTGACCCAGACGTTCCAATTGCTCCGGCATTCCTTTCTCGTTTTCCATGAAATGACCCATTTAATGTGTTATACTAATAAAGACTAAGTAAAACCTTAAGATCACAACTTTAGGTCCTTCACCGTTTTTTCGATAGTGGCGCCAAAAACAAACCAATTCGGGAGAATTCATTGCGTCTCTCCATTTTAGCTATTGCCTTATGCCTTACCCAGGCATGTGCCCTGGCTAATAATTTTGAAATCCTGGAAAGCTATTCCAACCGGGCGGTTCCCACAGGGTGGGTTCCTCCAGGGGACGGTTATCAGGAGGGCAGTATTGTTGGGACCTTTGTATCGAGTGAGCCAGCGGAAATAGTGTCTGGTGGTCTAGGTTTCGTGCAGCTTTCCCAGGACACCTGGCAACGGACATTCACCTGGGATGAAGATCAACCTGCCATGGCTGTTTTCCGGTCCCTGGAAAGTTCAGTCAGGGATACGATTTGGGCTTTCCCCGTATCGGCGCCAGCTCTTGCACCCGGTGCCCACGAATATCCTATTTGGTCTCTGCAAACAGACCCTTCGAATATATGGTCGGATGCCCAGGGTCTTTATGTCTGGGGTGACTACAATCCCAACTGGAATCAACGCGGTATCGAGTGGGAACGCACAGCCCAGCTGGAGGTGTGGGAAGCTGATGGCACACCGGTCATGTCCCGAAACATCGGCCTGAGAATCAACGGTGGCTGGACCCGTGGTCTGCCGCAGAAGTCGTGGCGCCTGTACTTTGATCATCATCAGGATCCTGTTTACCTATACCATGATTTTTTTGGTGACGGCCCCACTGTCAGCCAGCGTTTGTTGCTGCGTCAGACCATGATGCCCCAGTATTTGCTGACCGACCACTGGGCAACATCCATGTACCGGGAACTGGGCCATCTGACCAGCAGGTGGACCCCTTCGGTGGCTTATCTCAATGGTGAATACTGGGGTATCTATTCCCTGCGCGAACGTCTGGATGACAAGTGGGCCACGGTCAGTCTGGGCTACGATCCTCAGGATGTCATTCTGTTCAAGGACGGTGAAACCGAACACGGTGATCCGGACGCATGGCATAATTTCCTCAATTGGGTCAACGAATGGTCCGACCCCTCGGATCACAATTTCTTTGTGGGGGCCTCACAACGACTGAATCTTCAGGCCTATACTGACTGGATAATCATCAACGCCTTCACGGCCAATTCCGAAAATGGCTTCAGGCACAATCTGGCTATTCTCCGCCAGCCCGATCAACGCTGGAATTATGTCATGTGGGATGAAGACGACATTCTCTATCCCCAAAATCTCCAGGCTCAATTGTTGCGTTTCTATTCGGCTGGCAGTTATTCCGAATACGAAGAATTTCGTCCTCCGCTGAGTTATTTTGAATCCTATAGCATCAATCTTCTCTACTGCCGCTTATTTCGTCAGCTGATGGGAAATGCCGAGTACCGGACATTTTTCCGTGACCGAGCCGATATTTTGCTCGATGGCGTTCTGGAAATTTCCAATGCCCAGGCCCGCTTCGATTCGTTGGTGGTTATGTTCGAACCGGAACTGCCCCCCCACGCCCGTCGATATCCAGGGTCAGGACTGTGGAATCTGACCGAGGCTGCAGCCGACTACCAGGATTTTATAGCTCTTCGCCAGCCAGTTTTTGTCGATCACCTGTCCGAGTTTTTGGCTGATTTCATGGCCCCTGTGGAATTGAGCCACTTCTCCACCACGACCCAGGACGACAATGTGATCCTGCACTGGCAAACCGAAAGGGAGCGAGATAACGAGGGTTTTGAAGTGTGGCGAGCCGTGGCCGATTCCATGGCTCTGGAACTTTTGGCCACCAGCGAACAAGACCCTGGTCTTGTGGGCTCCCCGTATAGCGATGATCCGTTGCAATACTCTTTTGTCGATACTGAGACCCCTGCCGAATCTGTGCTCTGGTACCAGCTGCGTCATGCAGACATTAATGGAGATACAATTGTTCACCAATGGCTCGTCCAGACCGGTCCTGCACCATTGCCCGACCTGGTGATCAACGAATTTCTGGCCAGCAACAGTTTTACTAACCCCGATGCAGCCGGTTAATATGATGATTGGGTGTAGTTGTTCAACCGCAGCAATCACAATTTGAATCTTGGAGATTACTACCTGACCGATGACCTCAACAATCCCACCAAATGGCAGCTGCCGGACATGACTTTTCCAAGTCGTCAGCATTTGCTGATTTGGTGTGACAACGATATGTCCCAAGCTGGGATCCATGCT
>QNFC01000379.1 GCA_003645395.1 Gammaproteobacteria bacterium | reverse complement strand
CGAGATTGTTGCCTATGGCGGTCCCGATGGCCCGCGACGAATAGCAGCAGTGAAGTGCATGAGCTGCGATGAAGTATTGATCTATTACGAAGAGGTGGGCCATGACCGATAACAGAAAACCATTGGCCTATTTCTACCGTGGCAACATCGAACGGGGTAGCATTGAGAATGGTTATCGTTCGATGGAAGGTTGGAGTGCGAGAAGCAAGAGCGGTGGTGTACTTTATCCATGGGTGACACGCGCCGAAGCCAGGACCGAAGCGAATCGTCGTGACCGTCGAGTTGTATTTGTTCGCGAGGAACGCGACGAGCACGGGCGGCTCGCGGTGCTGGACAACAGGGGCAACGTTGAGTATGTCGGCGATGATTCACTGGAAGCGGCATCAAACATTTTTGACAATTCGAAAGCGAGGGAGTGATGACAATCTTCCATGACAATGTTGGAAACGCATACTGCGAAATTGACAATTTGAGAATCACTCTTGTCAGAATACATACCCACAAGAATGCAAAAGAGCGGGTAGGTAGCGATGTTATCAGGATCAGTGCTTTCGAAATAGAAACTGAAAGCGGCGATTTGATGCTCAAACCAGGGTTTGAATTTCCGCTTGGGCAAACGCTCCGGGTGATAGCGGCACTTGCCTTCTTTGGCAAATAATGAAAGAGGTGGAAAATGTCCCGGATGATAACGAAGGCAATCAAGGCCAGGCCTTACATGAAGTATAAGCCCAAAATTGGAGACATTCTGTACGGGGGTGAATACTTCGAACGGTTTAGGAACGTTCCGAACATTCAAATAATCATGTTGGAGACGTTGGGGATCAATACCTGGAGCGTGTTGAAAACACTCGGGGTATACACATCTGATCTTCAGCGAGTGGTCAAATACGCTTGCCCGTATCTCGAAAAGGAATTTTTCTGGTGTATGCCTATCTGTCTCGGTGGTGACGTTGACAAGTATCGAGAGAACGCGATTGAGGTTTTTGGTTCGGCTCATTCCAGCTATGTGTTTGGAACGTCGCTTGCCCAGGGCCATGTCGATTTCAAAGAGAAGTTGATGGAGTGGGAACCGGCAGACATGACAAATTTATTTATGGGTTCAGGATACACAATCGGAACCCTTGCTTCAGATGGAAGTCGAGAGAAAGGATATGCCCAAGTCGAACTCGAGAACGGTGACCATCTCATCGTCCGGCTTTGGAAGTGGTACAACAAATGATCAATGTAAAAATACAGATTGCAGATTTCAATAAACCTTCTGCCTATACCAGTTATGAAAAAGGGGTGATTCGGCAGGAGGTGGATCTAATTTTCCACGACTTCCCTCTTCCGGTAAGAGTGAGGGTCACTTTTCATAATTGGAAAAGTGGAGAACGGGAGCCGTGTAGAAGGGTCAAGATAACGCCCACGAAATTGAGCATGATGTTCCGAGAATCAATTGAACATGTCGTTGATGCTCAATGCGAAAAAATCGTCAGCTGGTTGGAAGATTTTCCTGATGAGGTAAAAGAAAAATATCCGACAAAGAAAACTGAGGAGCTTGGGTAAGGTCAGACCCAAGCTCCTCGATACCACACTACCAAAAGAAGCCATCCGGCGAAGAGACACAAGCATAGCGGAAAGATTTTTCATAGTCAACATTCAAAAGGAGGTAAACGGATGCCCAAGATTCAATACCTGTCAAAGAAGTTTTCGGAGCCGTCTCGCCATTTGATTCACCTGGCAAACGAGATAGTGCGAGATTATGCAAGCCAAGGATTCAACCTGACTCTTCGCCAACTTTTTTACAGATTTGTCGCAACCGGCAATTTACCGAATGAGCAAAGGGAGTACAATCGCCTTGGTCGAATGATCAACGATGCCCGCTTATCCGGATTGCTTGACTGGGATGCAATCGAAGATCGTGGCCGCAACTTGATCGGTCGACCGCATTGGTTAGACCCATCTCAAATTATAAACTCATGCGCGAGCAGTTATGCCAAGGACAAATGGGTTGGCCAGGCATTCCATGTTGAAGTGTGGGTTGAGAAGCAAGCTCTTGAATCAGTGATTGACAGAGCAGCCAAACCATTAGACGTGGCTGTGTTGGCTTGCAAGGGATACATGAGTCAATCGGAGATGTGGCGGGCCGCCCGACGCTTCAGGGCGATGCCCAAGCAATCAATTGTCATTCACCTTGGCGATCATGATCCTTCCGGCATTGACATGACTCGAGACATTCAGGACCGGCTTCGAATGTTTGGAGCGAACACTGAAGTGCGGCGAATCGCTTTGAACATGAGCCAGGTTGAGGAGTATGATCCGCCACCCAACCCTGCGAAGCTAACGGACACACGCGCCAAGGATTACATCATGGAGCACGGTGACAGTTCGTGGGAGTTGGATGCACTGGAGCCGGTGATCATGGCCGAGCTTATCCGGGATGCCATTGCAAAATATATGGACGTTGATATGTTCCAAGCAGAAGTCGATTTGCAAGAACTGGAGCGAGTCGAATTGTCAAAGGCATCGAAACATTGGAAACACGTTCAACAACTACTGAGCAAGCTCTAGGAGGTGAAACGAAATGGGACGAGTAAAGAAGTGTCGCAAGTGTGATGAGGT
>QNFC01000378.1 GCA_003645395.1 Gammaproteobacteria bacterium | reverse complement strand
GGACACGCAGGGTACACCGGCACCAGTTTATGGATCGACCCGTTCTCACAAACGTTTTTGATTTTCCTGAGCAGCCGATTACACCCGGATGGCAGCGGTAATGTGCACCCCCTTCAAGCCAAGGTGGGAAACCTCGCCGCGCTGGCCGTTAAGGGTTTTGATTTCACCAGTGTCGAAGGCGCACTGCCGCCACGGGTTTCAACAACTAAAGAGCCGCTGGCGACGAAAATACAGGTGTTAAACGGCATCGATGTGCTGACCGAAAACAACTTTGCGACGCTACGCGGGTTGAAAATTGGCTTAATCACGAATCACACCGGACGCGACCGCAACGGATCAGCAACGATCGACCTGTTGAATCAGTCAAGAATCGTCGATTTGGTCGCACTTTTTAGTCCAGAACATGGAATTCGCGGCAAAATCGATGCCTACGTGGACGATGGCGTCGACGATAAAACGGGGCTACCGATATACAGTTTGTATGGCAAACGCCGCGCGCCACTACCCGACCAGCTCGCAGACCTGGACGCCCTGGTGTTCGATATTCAGGACATCGGCACCCGGTTTTATACTTACATTTCCACCATGGGCCATAGTATGGAGGCCGCGTCGAAAGCGGGGGTGAAATTCATCGTGCTTGATCGGTTGAATCCGATTACCGGTTCAATGATCGAGGGTCCGATACTTGATGGCGAAACCGACTTTGTCGGCTGGCATGAGATTCCTGTTCGCCATGGCATGACCGTGGGTGAACTCGCGCAAATGTTCAATACAGAGAGAGGCATCGGCGTAGATCTTGAGGTGATTCGCCTCAGCGGCTGGAGTCGCGACCTTTGGCTCGATGAAACCACCATGCCCTGGGTTAACACCTCGCCGAATATACGCAGCCTCACCCAGGCAGCGCTCTATCCTGGCGTTGGGTTACTGGAGACCACTCACCTGGCGGTGGGCCGGGGCACGGACACCCCGTTTGAACTGTTTGGCGCGCCCTATATCGACGGCGAACTGCTCGCGAAAAGAATGAATGCCTTTGGGATTCGTGGCGTACGCTTTGATCCGGTAGTGTTCACGCCAGCTGCCAGTAAGTTTAAAAGCCAGCAGAGCGAAGGAGTGCGCATTACACTCACAGACCGAGATCATTGTGACGTGATCAATATTGGTATCGCCGCTGCGCTGACATTGAATAAGCTTTATGCAGAGAGGTTTGGACTCGATCGCTTCAACAGATTATTGAAAGACGAAGCAACTATGGAAGCGATTCGCGCCGGTAGATCACTCAACGAAATTCGCAAACTGTGGGAGCCCGGCCTCAGAGATTTCGCTGACCGGCGACGGCAATATTTGCTCTACTAACAGGCCAGGGTTTTAAGCGTATAACCCGGTAGGCTTTTTAACCCATTAGATGAGCGCCCATTAGCACGAAATACATCTCTACTTTCCTGCTTTTTATTGCAACAGCTTCTGTTGCAAGTCTTTCATTAGCAGAGCAACAACTTCCTGATGCAAATAAACTTATGATCGGCTACTACGGCCGACCTGGGGCATCTTCTCTGGGTGTGCTCGATCAGTACACAGTTGAAGAGCTTATGCCCAAAATCAAAACATGGAAACAAAAGTAACATCAGCGACTCCAACTTCGTGCGTCCGCGCCAGAGACACCCACAATACTCCCGCAGTAAGGATTATTACCAAATCGGCGCTTTCGCGGTTCCCGGTTCCATCGCCGGGCTTGAACCTACCCGGCACTTTTCCGCTTCAAGCCGGTTAAGTCGAGCACTGCCACCGGCCGCATCAAGCAGGCGCTGTTCGACCAGGGGTGACCTAACTACAGGAGCTGATGACCTAATTCATGGGCCAGCATGGTCCCGACATAGGCGAGGGCTTCGTCCCTCGTATAGCTATCGCGGTTACGCAACTCCCTGATAAGCGGGTCGTTGGAAAAATAGGGAAACAGCGAAACCCAAACCGATGACCCCAACCGTGATGACGGGTTGTACTCGGTTGAGCCACCGGTGATACCGCCTCGGATTGAAGTGTGAAGCGGAATCGGAACGTACTCCACGCTCGCGACCAGCTGGTTAGTGAGAACAATTTCAGCCTCGATTCCCAGCTTTGCCATCAGGGTCCAGTAGCCATACTCGTTCAGCGGCAACTCAGGACGACCAGGAACCCTGCCAATCACCGGGTGGCCGTCAGCCAGTTTTGCCCACGTCCAGTGAGCCAACGGGGCCTTGAATGTCTCCACGACCGCTCGCGAAAAAGAATCCAGATCGTCTTCCGCCAGGGGCTGAATCAGATGTGGCCGAGCATATTCAATCTGTTGGGCGAGCGGATCCTTCTGCTTGTTAATCTGTTTTATAAGGTTTGTCCTGACGCCCCCCCAGTCAACTTTTCCATTTTTAAAATCGCCAATTAACGCATCGAAACCGGCTGCTTATTAGCAACCAGGCCGGCGAACAGAGTATCAATATCAAGCACAGGAATTTGATCAGGTAGCAGGGCCTTGATGCCGAAATGGTCCTCAACAAGAGTCGCAGCAACCCGCAGAGTCTGCCGCAGGTCACTGGTCGTCAGTTTCGCGAGTCGTGGGTTTTCAATATAAACAACTCGC
>QNFC01000377.1 GCA_003645395.1 Gammaproteobacteria bacterium | reverse complement strand
TTTGATTTTTGGTCTGGCTGCATTGGGCACGGCTATCGGTTTTGGTCTGCTCGGCGGCAAGTTTCTGGAAGGCGCTGCGCGTCAGCCGGAGATGGCCGGGATGTTGCAGACGCGGATGTTCATTATCGCAGGGCTGCTTGATGCGGTGAGTATCATCGGTGTGGCCATGGGCCTGCTATTGATGTTCGCTAACCCACTGTTGAATCCGGTCATCGAAGCGGGCGCTGAAGTTGTAGTGGTTGAGCAGGCCCAGCACTAGATCTCTGTGCTGGCCACGTTCCACATGAACTGGATAATTCGGAGCAACACCTGTGGGCATTAATTTAACTCTCGTCGGTCAATTGGTGACTTTCACCCTGTTTGTCCTGTTTACGATGAAGTTCGTCTGGCCGCCGCTTACCGCAGCAATGGATGAGCGAGTCAAGCGTATAGCTGATGGACTGGCTGCTGCCGAAAAAGGTCAGGAAGCTCAGGCTGATGCTGAGAAGCAGGTGGAAGCAGCAATGCTGGAGGCTCGTACCGAGGCTTCAGATCTAGTTGCGCACGCGCAGAAACGTGGTAATGATATGGTCAGCGAAGCCAAAGAGGCGGCGGTTGCCGAGGGTGAGCGTATGCTCGAAGCAGCCCGCGCCCAGATCGATCAGGAAACCAATGCAGCGCGTGAACAGTTGCGCAGCCAAGTAGCGGTGCTCGCCATTGCCGGCGCCGAGAAAATACTTGTCCGCGAAATCGACCCTGCGAGTCATGAGCAAATGCTCAATGATCTCGCTGGCCGGCTATAGGGTGTATCGTGGCTGAACGTAGCACTATTGCCCGACCTTACGCCAACGCCGCGTTTGCCTATGCCAGGGAAGAGGGGGATCTGCCCGCCTGGTCAGAAATGCTGTCCGTTGGTGCAGTAGTGGTGGCGGATGAACAGGTCAAGCCGCTGCTCGGTAACCCCCACGTTTCGGCAGGTGCGATTGCTGGAATGGTGGCTGATATCGCTGCTGTTAAAGCTCAAAGTATGGCCAATTTTCTTCAGCTGCTGGAGACTGAAGGTCGCATCGGGCTGCTGCCAGAAATTGCCGAGCTTTATGAGCGGCTTTATCAGGCGAATCAGAACATTATCGACGTGGAGATCGATTCGGCTCAGCCAATAGCTGATCCACAACTCCAGTTGCTCGAAAAATCACTTGCCAGACGTTTGAATCGAAAAGTATCAGTAGCGGTATCTATTGATGGAACCTTACTTGGCGGCGCTGTGGTTCGCGTCGGTGACCAGGTCATCGACGGATCAATAAAGGGCCGTCTGCAACAGCTAACTGCGACCCTTCAGCAATAACACTCAGGAATTTTTAGCAATGCAACTAAATGCATCTGAAATCAGTAACCTGATCGAACAACGGATCGGCGATCTTCAGGTTGAGACTCAGGCCAGAACCGAAGGCACAATTGTCAGCCTTATGGATGGAATCGTTCGTGTACACGGTCTCGGTGAAGTGATGCAGGGCGAAATGCTCGAGTTGCCGGGCAACACCTTTGGCATGGCGATGAATCTGGAACGGGATTCCGTAGGTGTGGTGGTGCTCGGTGGCTATCAGCACCTTAAAGAAGGCGACACCGTGCGCTGCACGGGTCGTATTCTCGAAGTGCCTGTCGGTCCTGAATTGTTGGGACGGGTAGTCAATGCGTTGGGTGAGCCGATTGACGGTAAGGGCGCAATCAACTGTACGGAGACCTCTCCGGTAGAAAAAGTAGCTCCGGGCGTCATAAGTCGGCAGTCGGTAGATCAACCGGTACAGACCGGGTTGAAATCGATTGATGCCATGGTGCCTGTGGGTCGTGGTCAGCGCGAATTAATAATTGGTGACCGCCAGACCGGCAAAACTGCCGTGGCTATCGACGCCATCATCAATCAGAAAGGCACCGGCATAAAATGTATCTATGTCGCCATCGGACAAAAAGCTTCTTCAGTTGCTAACGTGGTCCGCGTACTTGAAGATCACGGGGCGATGGATCACACGATTGTCGTTGCAGCGACAGCTTCTGACCCAGCAGCTCAGCAGTTTATTGCTCCCTACGCGGGTTGTTCCATGGGCGAATATTTCCGTGACCGCGGTGAAGATGCGCTGATTATCTATGATGATCTGACCAAGCAGGCCTGGGCCTACCGGCAGATCTCCTTGCTGCTCAGGCGTCCTCCGGGTCGCGAAGCTTATCCCGGTGATGTTTTCTATTTGCATTCCCGGTTGTTGGAGCGTTCGGCACGGGTAAATGCCGAATACGTCGAACGGTTCACCAACGGCGAAGTAAAAGGTAAAACGGGCTCTTTGACCGCGCTGCCAATTATCGAAACCCAGGCCGGTGACGTTTCTGCTTTCGTGCCGACCAATGTGATTTCTATTACCGACGGTCAGATCTTTCTGGAAACCGATCTGTTTAACGCCGGTATCCGCCCGGCCATCAACGCCGGCCTGTCGGTATCCCGAGTGGGCGGAGCAGCGCAGACCAAAATTGTCAAAAAACTCGGCGGCGGCGTGCGCCTGAGCCTTGCCCAGTACCGCGAACTGGCGGCCTTTGCGCAGTTTGCTTCGGATCTCGACGAGACTACTCGGGCTCAGTTGCAACGCGGT
>QNFC01000376.1 GCA_003645395.1 Gammaproteobacteria bacterium | reverse complement strand
CTTTGTTAAGCTAACGGTGCCAATTCCGGAAAATACCAGGGCTCAGCGTGTTCAGGTATCTCCCAGCGCAAAGGCGATTTGCTACTGGTCTCGCTCAACAAACCTTCAGCTTTTAACTGGCTTAATAAGCGTCGCGCACTTCTTACCGGCATTGCGCATAGCTCCAGCGCCTGCGCGCGTTCGAGTTCACCATTAACAAAAGCACTATAGAGCACCAACGCCGCCGCCGATTTAAGCGTGTCACTCATCCCCACAACTCGGTAGTCATTGCGCGCCTGAACATAAGCGTTAATGCGTTTTCGTAGCTCATTCACCTTGAGCAAGCGCCTGGTATAAGCCACCTGATCCAGAGCGGTATCCAGCATGTAATCACAAAAACTGAGCAAGCCTTTTTCGCTTAAAGCACCACGACCATCGTGATCGCCCTGGCGCGGGCTATCGGCACCCGCTAACAAAGTCTTGTATTCGCTGGCACTCCTGGCCAGCCCACGACTTAAACTCCAGCCCCCGCAACTATCCAGCCCCACGGCCTTGAGTACAGCGTCGGTGAACAGCCGCACAACCCGGCCATTGCCATCCATAAAAGGATGAATCCAGGCAAATCGATGGTGGGCAGCCATAATCGCCACCAGCTTGCGGTCGCCTTTAAAACGGTTCGGGTGGTAGGTCTCACAAAAACGCGCTATCAGCGTGGCTAAATCCTGGGGCTCGGGCGGTACATGTCGCCCCACCAAAACCCCACGCGTGCGCCACCGGCCAGGCACTATCTGGTCAACCTTATTGCCCTGCTCATCCTTAATCCACCGCAGGCTTTCAGGAATACGCTGATAAAACTGTTGATGCAACTCCAGGAAAAAGTCAGGTTGAAACAGCGCGTCAAGGCCCAGGTTTTGTTCATAACACCACTGCTGCACCGCCATATGCGCCAACGACTCCTGCTGTAAATCCCGCCGGGCCCTATCGCTGCTGTAATCGCCCCGCTGCGCCGCCCTTATCTCTGCCGGCCGCGTAGCATTACCTTCAATCAAATTAGAGTAATAAGAGTTAATCACCCGCATGTAACGCTCAAGGGTAGCCAGCGTCACCGGCGATAACTGGGCAGACAAAGCGCTCGCCTCCACACTTAATGCAACCGCCTTATCCGGCAGCTCAGAGTCAGCCAGCGATTGATTACTGGGGATAAAAGGTGCCACGGCCATGATTGAAGTTACCACCAAGCCTCCTTACCTATCTGCTCACAAGCCGCTGCTACGGCCAGCATAAAAATCTGATTATGGCCGTTTTATTGGCCGCTTTCAATATAATTTATCTTATTGTTATTTAACAGTTTAAATATAAATAGCAGCTATTTAAAGTGATATTTGTCCGTTTTAATGGCCGCTTAAATTGGCCAGAATCGGAATTAGACAATGGTACTAAGATGGGGACAGGTCAGCTGCTACCCAAAACATCGATGGCCAGACAAGCCACTGTTGGAAAGCCCAGGAAAATCATTCAAGCACAGATGATGAAATGAGCGGCTAAAAGAGCTGATATAGGTTCCCACGCTGGAGCATAGGAACCAGATATGAGCCGAATAACACCATCTATTCGGCTCATCGGCGGGGCGCACGCTAAGACCTCTGAGGCAGGATTTGCCCGCACCAATGCCGCTATGGGCCTGTATCCTTGTCAACCAACCGCAAACAATTGCCATAAGCAGGCCGGGTCGACAACCGTGGCTACCTAAACACTCCAACTCTCACTCAACGCTTCCGCCTGCTTCAAACACAGCTCAATGGCCTCGTCGGATTTATCCGGCGGGTATTTCCAGCGCCGCAGGGCGCGGCGCACTAAGTTGCGCAGTTTGGCGCGCACGCTGTCGCGTACCAGCCAATCGACCGTGGTTGATTTGCGCAGCTGGGCGGTCACATACACCGCCAGCTCGCGCAGATTGTTATCACCAAGCTCCCTCACCGCCGCTTCGTTCTGCACTAGCGCACGGTAAAAAGCTATTTCGTCACTACTCAAGCCCGACTGCTCCGCCATCTGCGCATCATCGGCCATGTCCTTGGCCATCTTAATCAGCTCTTCAATCACCTGGGCGGTTTCAATGGCGCGGTTGTGGTATTTGCGCAGGGTTTCCATAATGCGGTCTGAATATTTCTTCTCCGACACCACATCGGTTTTCATCCGCGCTTTTACTTCGTCGCGTAGCAGTCGTTCGAGTAGGTCTACCGCCAGGTTCTTCTCTTTAAGGTTGCCAACGTCCTCCAGAAACTCCGCCGACAGCAAACCAATATTGGGCTTATCCAGTCCCACCAGTTTAAAAATATCGTCGACACCCTCGGCGACAATGGCGTTGTCGATAATTTGCTTTAAGGCCGAGTTTTTCTCTTCGTCGGTGCGCCGTTTATCAATAGTGGTGAATTTACTAATGGCATTTTTCACCGCCCCTAAAAAAGCGATCTCTTTCCTAAGTGGTGCCACCTCATCCAGCGTGCCGCACAAGGTATAGGCACTGCTGATCGCCGCCATCACATCAAGGAAACGCTTTTTACCGTCTAGCTCACCTGCGCCGTTTGCCAGGCTCAAAATATGATTCATCGCACCCGGCAGCAGCTGCAGTGCCTGGG
>QNFC01000375.1 GCA_003645395.1 Gammaproteobacteria bacterium | reverse complement strand
GAATTCCCCCAGGCCGAAGAACTCATTTATCTCAATCACGCAGCGGTGGCGCCCTGGCCGGCGCGCAGCCGTGACGCGCTAACTGCGTTCGCTCAGCAGAATGTTGACCGGGGTGCGACCGATTACCCAGGCTGGGTTGCGGTTGAGAGTCGGCTACGTAAGCGGCTAGCCGAGCTTATTGGCGCGGCCAGCGCGGAAGATATAGCCCTGCAAAAAAGCACCTCGGAAGCACTTTCGGTGGTTGCCTGGGGCCTCGAATGGAACGCCGGTGACAATATTATTCTGTGTCGGCAGGAGTTCCCTTCCAACCGGATTCCGTGGGAGTCACTGCAGTCGCAGGGGGTTGAAATCCGTTATCTAGATTTGGCCTCCGCCGCGGACCCAGAACAGGCTTATATCGACCTGATGGATCGCAATACTCGGCTAGTGAGTGTCAGCTCGGTGCAGTACGCCGGTGGACTACGAACTGACCTGGTTCGACTGGGAGAAGCCTGCAAAGCCCGCGATGTCTTGTTTTGTGTTGATGCCATCCAGAGCCTCGGCGCCCTGCCCTTTGACCTCAACGAATGTCACGCCGATTTTGTGATGGCCGACGGCCACAAATGGATGCTGGGGGCCGAGGGGCTTGCGCTGTTTTGGGTTAACCCAGAGATTCGCGAGCGGCTGAAGCTCTACCAGTACGGGTGGCACATGACTCGCGAAGCGAGTGATTTTGATGCGCCCTCCTGGCACCCGGCTGACAATGCGAAACGATTTGAGTGCGGCAGTCCCAACATGCTCGGCGCCCATGTGCTCGATGCCAGTTTGTCGTTGCTACAGGAAATTGGGATGGAGACAGTAAGCGCTGCGGTATTGGAACGTAGCGAATTTCTGATCGAACGAATTCAGGGATCACCGACGCTGGAGTTACTAAGCGACCCAACTCCACAGCGACGATCGGGCATTGTCACCTTCAGCCACCGGCAAATCGAGCCCACCCAACTCCACCAACAGCTGATGCAGCAGCGGGTCATCTGCGCCTGCCGCGGCGGTGGGGTCCGTTTTTCCGCTCATTTCTACAATGATCTAGATCATATCGAACAAGCCGTGTTACGGGCAGAGCAGTTGAAGTAGCCACCGCAATTAGCCCACCGCTCAAACGGCGGTGGGTGTGAATCTAATCGGGGTTTGGCCTACACCCGGCGCCAGGCAATAGTGTGTCGTCCATCTTTTGCCGTTGCACTCAGGGTTAATCCATCGTCGACAAATTTCGCTTCGCGGCGTTGGGCGCTACCGACGAAAGGCAGCCAACTGGCTAGCTCTACGTGGTGAATCACCGCATCACCTTCTAGCGTAAAGGGCCCGCCGTAAGCCAGAAACAGCCCGGTACCGGTCACGCCTTCGCCGCCATTACCCTGTATCTGTGCGGACATATAGCCGGCATCAGAGTAGATAATGTAGCCATTGGGAGCATCGCCGTAAGGTTGAATGGTCTCACCCGCAGGGGTAACGGTATTCCAGCTTACCAACGCCCAGGTGCCAACGAAATCCTGTTTAGTCACTGTCTTCTCCTGCCAATTCAATCATCAGAGTGACCGTCAGTTTAGCGGCCGTCGACTAAAAATTACGCAACACTCCAACGGTAAGCGTTGTTAAACATCGTCATCCACGGGCTGGCATCGCCCCACGCTGAGGGACTCCACGACAACTGAGAGCCACGAAACACCCGCTCGGGGTGCGGCATCATGACCGTAAAACGGCCATCTTCGGTAGTCAGACTCGTAATTCCGCCAGTCGAACCGTTAGGGTTAGCCGGGTAGCGTTCGGTTACTTTGCCGTAGTTATCAACATACCGCAGTGCGACCTGCTGCTGGTCTGTCAGTTGTTCGGCCTGGTCTGCGCTGATCGCCACCTGTCCCTCTCCGTGGGAGACCACCACCGGCAGATGTGACCCGGCCATGCCGGTGAGAAAGATTGATGGACTCTCTTCTACCCTGACCAGTGACAGCCGCGCCTCAAACTGCTCGCTCTGATTGCGCTGAAAAGCGGGCCAGGATTCTGCACCCGGGATCAGCTCACGCAGCTGAGCCATCATCTGGCAACCGTTGCAGACACCCAACGCGAAGGTATCTGGTCGGCTAAAAAACTGCTCGAATGCCGCCCTTGCCTGCTGGTTATGCAAAATCGTATTTGCCCAGCCACGGCCTGCGCCGAGTACGTCGCCGAACGAAAACCCGCCGCAGGCCACCAGCCCGCGAAAAGACTGCAGATCAACTCGCCCGGCAATGATGTCGCTCATGTGCACATCTACCGCCGTAAAGCCGGCAGCGTGAAAGGCCGCAGCCATTTCACGGTGACCGTTGACACCTTGCTCCCGGACGATCGCGACCCGCGGTCCGGCTGTATCGCGGGAAGTGTGGGATTCCAGACCAAAAGTCAGTTCCGGTGTCAAACCGGGATCATATTTATCTTTCAAGCGCCGAAATTCAGCTTCGGCTGATTCCGGATTATCGCGCAGCTTTCGAATCTGATAGCTGGTGGATGACCAGCGCTGCAGCAATTCAATCAGGGGACGCTCGACGACCGGCACCGGCCCCCGGCGAATGGTGAACACCCCGTCATCGGTAACGCCGCCAAGCG
>QNFC01000374.1 GCA_003645395.1 Gammaproteobacteria bacterium | reverse complement strand
AATAATTTGTTGCAACTCAGACTGGATACGCTGGTTGGCGGTCGGCGCGTTTGCCACCACAGTCATCGCCACACGAATCGCATCGGTATCCCTCTCCCGCAGCAACTTACCCACGTACTGAAAATGGCGCTGCAACGCATCAGGCGCTTTAAGTCGATCAGCCTCTTTAAACGCGGTCAGTAGCAGATCGTCCAGCGGCAGAGCATTTCGCTGTCTTTTCGGCAGTGAATAAATCTCCCGACCAAATTTTTGCAACGCTTCCGCTTCGCGTTTTATCTGGCTACGACTGACGACCACTCCGTCGTCTGCAAGTTCTTCGGGTAGTTTACTCATGGGGTTAAAGACTCGCGAATGTGTAATAAACCCTGGACCACCGGGGCGAATCTTAATTCTAGGGTATTAATGGCCACCTGGTTTCAGATTTGTAACTCAGGGGAACAAGGACCGGCGTAACCATACTGCCCCTCCGCATTCCCTCGCGGGAGTGATGCCAACTTATTCGAAAGACTAACCCTCGATCTGTTTACCGCAGTGTGGGCAACTCGAAGTCTGTCTTAACTCCCGCAAAGCGTGACGTGCGATAGCTGCCGCATCGTGTTCGCTGATACCCAGCTTTTCACGTTTGAGTTCCATCGCGCGGCTCTCATCGTCGGTGATGATGCCGTCTTCCAGGTTCTCCTCGACAAGCGCCTGGTAGTTCTCACGACGCCGACGAAGTTCATCCGTGAGTCGCGACGCCATTAAACCGGCCGGCACAGCAATCATGCTTACACCGACTATGCTGACCATCGCAGCAAAAACTTTCCCCAACGGGGTTATAGGGGTGACATCCCCATAACCCACCGTGGTTATAGTGGCCACGGCCCACCACATAGCTGCTGGAATATGGGCAAAGGCAACAGGCTGAGCTTTATGCTCAAAATAATAGATACCGGTTGCGGCGAATATCAGCACCATCATCAAAAAAAACAGTGTGGTGCAAATGCTAGCTTTCTCTGCCCGAACGATGGCAGCAAGGATGGACAACACCGGCGAGTAACGAGCTAGTTTGAGCAACCGCAGGAGGCGCAGAATACGCAAAAACCGCAAATCAACGATAAAAAACATGCTGAGATAGAAGGGTGCAAAGGCCAGCACATCTACTAGCGCCATAGGCGTAAACATATAAGCCAGCCGACCCATGATGGGGGCCTGAAAGCGTTCGTCATCGCTTTCGGGACAGGACCAGACACGCAGTAGATATTCGCCGGAAAAAATTATGACAGAGGCCCACCTCAGCCAATCAAAAACAGTGCTGTAGCGACTGGATAGCCCCGCCACAGATTCCAGAACGATCCCGACGACGCTAACGACGATCAATGCTACCAACACCTTGTCAACCAACCGGCTGGTACGGTCATCCGGTTTAGCAACTTCTAGAATCTCGAAGATGCGCGCACGGCTAAAAATGCCCGCCGCTTTGGTGGCCGGTAGACCGGTTGAACTCTGAATGGTCGCCACGTTTACTCTTCCTGGTTATAGACTCTCGTATTTCGGGTACTTTGGGGTGAAACTTTAGAGCACGCTCTTTCAGAGTACGATCTTGCAACCTGGTAAAAAAGGAGAGGAATTCATGAGGAGCCTGCGCAGCTATTTCGTTACCACCCTGTTACGAGTGGTATTTAAACGGCAAAAACCGGGTGCCCTGCCGCTACAAAAACAGCGCGACGATTTCGTCAAAATGATGGCCCGCAGTTACAAACCGCAACCCGGCGTCAGTTGCCAGGCCGGGGAGATTGGCGGGGTTCTCGGCGAGTGGAGTCGTCACGCAGACAACGCCGGCCAGCGTACCGTGCTCTATTTGCACGGGGGTGGTTACATTCTTGGCTGCGCGGAGGCGTATCGCGACCTCACCGGCAGGCTCGCCATCGCCGCCCAGGCTGATGTGTTTGCCGCTGACTATCGTCTGGCACCGGAGCATCCGTTTCCGGCTGCGCTGGAAGATGCGCTCGCCTGCTACAGAGCGCTGATTAGTGATGGTATTCCCGCCGCAGCAATCACTATTGCCGGCGATTCAGCCGGTGGCGGTCTCACCCTGGCAACTCTCGCCGCGCTACGCGATGCTGGCGACCAACTACCCGCCGCCGCAGTTTGCCTGTCACCCTGGAGCGACCTGACCGCTAGCGGAGAGTCTTTGAGCAGCAACGCCAAGGCGGACCCGATGCTCACGCCGGCAGCGCTGGCTTACATGGCCGGTAACTATATTGGCGAGCAGGATGCAAGTGATCCGCGCATATCCCCCTGTTTGGGCGACCTCAATGATTTGCCGCCACTGCTGGTCCAGGTGGGTAGCAGTGAAATACTGCTCGATGACTCCCGCCGGGTAGCGAATAAAATCATCACCAATGACGGCCAGGCAACGCTGGAGGTATGGGACGGCATGCCGCACGTCTGGCAAATGTTCGCCTCCCTGGTTCCAGAAGGACGTCAGGCAATCACCAGGATCGGCCAGTTCATTCAGGCTAAAAGCAAGCAGTAACCAATAACCAATAACCAATAACTAAGCTTAACAATCGACAAGGAGAACAGCATGAACGACCAGGTAAAGGTATTGCGGCTAGACGACGAGCGCCTGCAAAAGGTCATTCCGGGCAAATTT
>QNFC01000373.1 GCA_003645395.1 Gammaproteobacteria bacterium | reverse complement strand
GACCCGGCGGCGTTACACGCCCTTGAGGATCGTCTGGATTTACGCGCTATCCAGGGTCACGCCGCGAATCCACAAGTGCTCGAAGCGGCCGGTGCCCGCCAGGCCGACATGCTGCTGGCGGTAACCAGTAACGACGAGACCAACATGGTGGCTTGTCAGGTTGCCTACGCGTTGTTTCACACGCCAACACGTATCGCCCGTGTGCGTCAGCAGGCCTATCTGGAAGCTGAGGAGCTGTTTGAACGCCAGGCGTTTCATATCGATGTGCTCATCAATCCTGAGCAGCTGGTTACCGAGTATGTCCAACAGTTAATTAAATACCCAGGGTCTTTGCAGGTGCTCGACTTTGCCGATGGTCGAGTGAAACTGGTCGCCATGCGTGCCTTTCAGGGTGGGCCAATGATTGGCAGTAAATTGGCCGCTATCCATGAACATATCCCTCAGCAGGACACGCGAGTCGCAGCCATTTACCGCGACGGTAAGTCGATAAGCCCTGTTGGGGATACGGTGATACAGCCCAACGATGAGGTGTTCTTTCTTGCCGCAACACCCGATATTCGCAAGGTAATGAGTGAATTTGCGCCCTCACAGAAGAGTGTAAAACGAGTGGTAATCGCCGGAGGAGGCAACATTGGCATGCGCTTAGCGACAGCGCTTGAGGGCGATTACAACGTCAAATTAATCGAACGCTCGGTTACGCGCGCCCAGTATTTGGCGGAACAGCTCAAAAGAACCATGGTGTATGTTGGCAACGGGGCGGATGAGGATTTGCTGGATGCCGAAGGCGTTGGCAATACTGATGTATTTTGCGCGCTTACCAATGATGAAGAAGCAAATATTCTCTCGTCGATGTTGGCCAAGCGACGGGGGGCCAAACGGGTAATGGCACTCATCAACCGCGCTGCTTATGTTGACCTTGTGCAGAGCAGTGACATCGACGTGGCCATATCGCCCAAGCTGGCAACCATCAGCAGGCTTCTGTCCCACGTCCGCCATGGTGATGTGGTGGTGGCGCATTCATTGCGCCGTGGCGCGGCAGAAGCTATTGAGGCGGTGGCTCATGGTGATTCTGCTCACTCGCGGGTAGTAGGTAAAACTATCGGTGAGATAAAGCTACCCCCGGGTACGACCATCGGGGCCGTTGTTCGCGGGGAACAAGTGCTGATCAGTCATCACGATATTGAAATTCAGACGGGTGACCACGTAATTTTGTTTATGGTCGATAAACGCCACATAAAGGCAGTAGAAGCCCTGTTCGAAACCGTAACGCCGCGTAAGCGGCGATTTTTCTAAAGCGTTTTTCTGTGTTTCGATAGCACATGCATTTTTTTTCAATTCAAAGAGTATTTGGTGCGCTACTTCTAATTTTTAGTGTGACGCAGATTCCGCCTGCGTTACTTGCATTCTTTACTAGAGACGGCAGTACGTCAGCGTTCGTATCAGCGTACCTTATTACGTTGATAATGGGGTTACTGCTCTGGTTTCCGGTACGGCGGCGTAAAGATGAATTGGGAACGAGAGAAGGCTTTTTAATCGTTGCACTGTTTTGGGTGATTCTGGCGCTGGCCGGGGCATTGCCACTTTATTTGGCACCGCAACCCCACCTTTCTGTTACGGATGCAGTGTTCGAATCGATGTCCGGCCTGACCACGACCGGAGCTACCATCATGGTGGGTATCGATGAGTTGCCGCTATCCATCCGCTATTATCGCCAGCAGCTGCAATGGCTCGGTGGCATGGGGATTATCGTACTGGCTGTGGCGGTATTGCCGATGTTGGGGATTGGCGGTATGCAGCTTTATAAGGCTGAGATTGCCGGACCGGTCAAAAATAGCAAACTCACCGCTCGAATTACCGAGACGGCAAAAGCGCTCTGGTACATCTACCTGGGGTTAACAGTGCTTTGTGGTGTCTCTTACTGGATCGCGGGTATGACTCCCTTTGACGCGGTGTGTCATGCTTTTTCGACCGTAGCGATCGGCGGGTTTTCGACCCACGACGCAAGTCTAGGCTGGTTTGATAGTCAGGCAATAGAGACGGTTGCGATTTTGTTTATGCTCGTTGCTGGAATCAATTTTTCGCTACATTTTTTCGCTTTACGTGAAATGAGTTTGCGGCCCTACCTGGCTGATGCTGAAGTGCGGGCCTATCTGTTTATTCTTTCGGTGGTTGTTTCAATAACCGTTTGCTATCTGTACATAACCGATGTGGTTGCAAGCTGGGCGGAAGCGATCAGGCTCGGGTTGTTTCAGACGATTTCCATTGGCACGACTACTGGATTTGCCATTACCCCTCACCATGAGTGGCCAGGAGCACTGCCCATTTTGCTGTTATTGGTGGCATTCGTCGGTGGCTGCGCCGGTTCTACTGCGGGGGGTATCAAAGTTATCCGGGCTCTGTTGCTCTACCGCCAGGGCGTCCGGGAGGTTATTAAGGTCGTTCACCCGAATGCGGTGATTGTGGTTAAAGTCGGCCGGGAAGTGCTACCTACCCGCGTGATTGAGTCTGTGTGGGGATTCTTCTCGGTTTATGTAGCCGTTTTTGTTTTTATGTATTTGCTATTGGCAACCACAGAACCTGATTTAGTCACCGCATTTTCTGCAGTCGCGGCATGCATAACCAACCTGGGACCGGGTTTAGG
>QNFC01000372.1 GCA_003645395.1 Gammaproteobacteria bacterium | reverse complement strand
GCTTTCCGCCGGTGATGATCAGTTCGGCGGGCCGGGTACTGACGAAAATGGAGGGCATTTCTCCGGGAGCGAGGCTGCGGCCGGGTATGTTGGCTGCGGCTTCGGCCCAGCCTCCATCGGCAGGCAGTTTTGAGAAGTCCGCTGGCAGCGTTGTTGCCGGATACCATCCGGTCTCGAAATCATTGCTGGCCAGCCATGCGTCGTCGACTCTGAGGAACCAAGATTCTCCGTCGTTGAGCAGGTCCCAGTTGGTATTGACAGCATAACGCAGGCCGCTGTTGTCGATCGGCGCCATCACCGGATCGCCGTCGAGCATGACCAGGATCGCGGGCGTGCTGCTGTAATAAATTGGGGGTATTTCCGGCAACGATCCCACGTCTTGGGCCAAACCAGCCGGGCCATCTTCAGGACCCATGGCCTCGAGACTCGTGAGCAGGAATTCAAGTGAGACCGCCATCGGCGCCGTTGGAAGCAATTCCTCAAACCGTTGACGCCACGCGGCCGCCACCTCATCTTCCACGCCGGGAATCGAGATTTCAATGATGCTCATAGATACGAGTTCGACCGCTCGCTCGTCGAGATCGGCTATGGTATCGGTGTTGACCAGGATAGATGCGGCGAATGGGGCACCCTGTGTGGGTGTCACAACGACGGCCACTCGTGCGTCGAGATCCGAGAAGTCGTTCCACGAGATGACCTGTGGGGCATGAACGTCGACCGTTGCGCCATCGATTTCAGTGGTTCGAGGCCAATGTGTGGCATCGATGAGTTCGCTGGTCTCATCGGCGGGCCCGCCCCCGCCACAGCCGAGCAGGCAAAGGCCCAAGAGAGCCGTGAACAACAGGTGGCGGCAACGGGAATCAGGCCTCATGAACATCTCAGAAGTTCCAGGCGCCGGGCTCCAATGCCTGGAGAGATCCGGTGATGACGAAGATGGATGCCAGGGCAACCACAGCAATAAGAGGTGTCGATTTCATGAGAATTCTCCTTCAATTCACTCAGTACTTGACCATGTAGTTCTTGGCTTCGAGGCAGACCGAGAAGGCCTTCTTGAAGTTGTCGATCTGCTGCGCGGTCAGTTGCTGTGTCTGCTGGGACTGCTGCTCGATCTGCTCCTGCGCCTGGGAGCTCGAACGGCGAGCACGACGACGGCTTGAGACGGCCCCGGCTGCAGCGCCATAAGCTGCGCCCTTGCCGGGGTCGTCATTGGCGATTTCGCCGATCAGGGCCCCCCAGGCTGCTCCGTGCACGGCGCCTTTGGCGCCGGCGCCTGCGGTCGATTGGGATGCCTGTTGTTTGGCGGCTTCGGCCTGTGCTGCATCCTGTTGGGCTTTGGAGGCGAGGTCAAATGGATCGGTGCCGGTATTCTGAGCCGCCCAGGTGTAGCAGGCGGCTTCGTCCTGGGATTGCTGTGGGGCATCCTGCCCCGTGGTGGGGAAGACGTAGACTTCGAGGGTGGCGGCCAGGCTCTGCTGAGTTTGGGCTACTGCGAGCGCAGGGATGATTGTAAGTAGTGTCATAACAATGATGATCAAACGCATGGTGATTCTCCTTCTCAGCGGTCATTCGGCCGCGTTCAGCGGTGTACAAGCGGCGAAAACGGCGGTGGCAGTTTCCGACGCGGCTACTGCGGCGTTGAGTTCACCACTTGCCTCGTGGATGACGAAGCTGAAGGCGCGGCCGCCTTCGATGCCCTGAATGAAGATATGGCCGTCCTCACGAACAAGAGTCGTGATCGGTGTGGCCCGTCTTTCACCGCTGGCGGCAGTGGTCTGCAGGCGTTTGTTCTCAAGGTCGATCTCGATGAACTGCGGGATATTCCACATCACGGGATCTTTGGTTTCACATCCGTCGAGGCTGCAACGGGTCGCTTCGAGTGAGGCGCATAACAGACGGTCAGCGCCACTAACATCGTCGGCCCAGAGGCCTGAGGTCAGCGTGAGCACGACCAGCGCGGTCAGAAATAATGTACGAGTGAATGTTGTATGAGACATCTATGCTCCCTTCGGGAAGAGGAATTGAAGCTGAAATCGGAGGCTCCAGTCGCCGACGAAATCGGGTTTGTCGATATTGTAGAAAGCCTGGAACTGAGCGTTCATCGGCTGTGAACCGATTCGGAAGATCTTGCCGAATCCACCGCCGACGGGAACGGTCCAGCGTTCGCCGGAATCGGCCTCCCAATTGGCGGTGATGATCGGAGCTGTGGTCAGGTACCAGCCGCCTTCCATGTTGTAGTTGATGAAGTACTGGAAGAGGAGTTGGTTGACATCGTCGTCGCCAGAGAAAGACCAAACGTTCTGGATCAGGGCGCCAACGACCCATTTTCCGGGCATGGCCAGGCCGACGGCCCCGATGCCGCCGGACCAGGCGTCAACGCCGAGACGGTCATCGGTTGCGGTGGGAAAAGTCAACACCGGGCCGACGCCCCAGGTGAAAGCGCTTGGCGCCGCCGGTGAGATGAAGACGGTGTGGGTGATGTCGCCGAGGCCGAACTTTGAGTCTCCGTCAGGCGTCAACTTCGGTTGTTGCATGACCGGCATGATCGTACGGTTGATGAAGTTGACTTTTCCGTTGGAAAACGGAAGTACCGGCTGGATGTTGAGCACGTTCATTGTGCCCTCTTCAGGGCCCCAGTCGAGGCTCGTATTGAGTTGGAGG
>QNFC01000371.1 GCA_003645395.1 Gammaproteobacteria bacterium | reverse complement strand
TTGGTGGCGGCCATTTCCAGGTCGAGTGCTTCCAGATCGAACACGGGGATGCCAAAATCCGCCGATGCGGCAACCGCTATGGCTCTGGCGTCAACCAGGTTTTTTTTAACTAGATGTGAGACGAGGGGAACTTTGTCCTGACGAGCGTTCTCGATCGCCCTCTCGGCGACCGATTCGTTGATTAGTCCTTCATCGACTAACTTACGAGCCAGTCCGGTTAGTACGATTGCGGGATTAGCTGTCGCCATAAGGTATTATCCAAAAAAATGATTTTCATTTTTAACCACGAAACATCGATCGGCATAAACAGACCGACGTGGATAAACCTTCAGTTTCCGTCGTCGTTGCTGTTACCTAGTCGCGCAAAAAGCAGCATGGTGATTTGTTCAGATACGAGGCCAATTAGAAATATGGTTACCGCGGAGAGGATCAAGGTCACTCCCATGTTAGTAAAGCGGCCATCAGTCAGGTAAGTGTAGGTGTAGTAGACAAATCCCAGAAAAAATTGCAGGAGTGCGTTGGGGAAAAATATTTTTAACGATGAATAGAGAGTTGATAGCTTGAAAATAATCAACAAAAAACGAATCCTGTCCTGTACCGGGTGCAGGTGGCTCTTGCCGATACGACTAGTCACGGCTATTGGCAGATAGGCCACATTGTAGCCACTGCGAAAGAACGCCATCGTGATGGTCGAAGGGAAAGAGAAGCCGTTGGGTAGCAGCGGTAAGAACTGGCGGAAGCGTTTTGCTTTAAACGCGCACATGCCGCTGGTTAAATCAGCTATTTTTTGGCCTGTCATAAGGCTGGCGAACTTGTTGTAGATAGTGTTTGCGATTCCCCGTGCCATGCTGGCCTGTGAGCTGAAATCCCGGGCTGCCACCACCATGTCGAAGCCAGCGTCGAGTTTTTCTACCATTTCTGTAATGGCAGCGGGTGAGTGTTGGCCATCTGCATCCAACATAACCAGGTATTCGCCTGAGGCTGCGAGGGCACCGCTTTTTATCGCAGCGCCATTCCCTTTGGAGTAGGGGTGGTGTATATGAATTACAGGATTTTGCTCGCACAGCTCTAGAGTATTATCGTCAGACCCATCATCGACTACGATGATTTCTGCAGAGGGATGTAACCGTTTTAGGTCTGGCAATAAGGTGGCCAGCGCTTTGCCCTCATTCTTCACCGGTGTAATCTAGTCGGATACCGTTTTCGATATTAGAAATTCACCCGGACTCCATGTGTACCGAGACCCGCTGAGGTGATACTTCACGTTACCCGTTTCTTCATTATTTACGAGCGCCCACTATGTCTGATAAATCGTCTTACACCCCGCCTAAAGTCTGGAAATGGGACTCCGAGAGTGGGGGTCGTTTTGCCAACATCAACCGTCCGATTTCGGGGCCGACCCACGAAAAAGAATTGCCGGTTGGCGACCACCCGCTGCAGCTCTATTCGCTGGCGTCGCCCAACGGGGTGAAGGTGACGATACTGCTAGAGGAGCTGCTGGCGCTGGCGCTGGGTCGGATCGGTGCGGAGTACGATGCCTGGCTGATCAATATAATGGAAGGTGATCAGTTCGGTAGTGGTTTTGTTGGGGTGAATCCGAACTCGAAAATTCCGGCTCTGCTGGATCGAAGTGTGTCGCCGCCGGTGCGGGTTTTTGAGTCTGGTGCGATTCTGATTTACCTGGCGGAGAAGTTCGACGTCTTTTTACCCACGGAGCCGGCGGCACGTGCTGAGTGCATGTCGTGGCTATTCTGGCAGATGGGTAGTGCGCCTTATCTTGGCGGTGGCTTCGGCCATTTTTATGCCTATGCGCCGGAGAAGATCGAATATTGCATCGACCGGTTTGCTATGGAGGTGAAGCGCCAGCTGGATGTGCTCGACCGCAATCTCGCTGAGCGTACCTTCCTGTGTGGCGATGAGTACAACATCGCCGACATGGCGGTGTATGCCTGGTACGGCAACCTGGTGTTGGGGGACGTTTACGAGGCGCAGGAATTTTTGGATGTGACTTCCTATACCCACGTTGTTCGCTGGGCGACTGAAATCGAAGCGCGGCCCGCGGTGCAGCGGGGTAGGCGGGTCAACCGAACCTGGGGGCCGGAGGATGAACAGCTGCCCGAGCGCCATCACGCCAGCGATTTAGATTAAACCGCTGGTGGGAGGGCTTACGGCCGGTCATTTCACCGATTAGTTGAAAACACCCTGCGTTGATGCGCCATCAACGGTGATCACCGTGCCGGATATGTAGGAGGCACGTGACGAGGCCATGAAGCAGATCACGTCGCCGAGTTCCTCTGGCGAGGCCATGCGGCCGAGGGGCAGGGTGGCGTCGATTTCTGCCTGTAACTGTTCCTGGGTTTTCCCCTCACCTTCGGCGCGGCCTTTGGTGAGTCGTTCCCAACGGCCAGTACGCACCCCGGACGGGGCCACGCCGACTGCCAATATGTTATCTGCAGCGCCACGATCAGCCAGGGCTTTGTTGAAGTTGATCAGCGCGGCATTGCTCATGCCGACGGCCATATACGAGGCTTTAGGATTGCGCGCAGCGGTGCCGACGACATTAACAATGCGGCCGCCGCCCTGGCGCTGCATGATCGGGTAAATAGCCTGCACGGTACGCACGTAGCACTGGAGTTTTTGATTCCAGCCGCTGAGCCAT
>QNFC01000370.1 GCA_003645395.1 Gammaproteobacteria bacterium | reverse complement strand
GGAGCCGCCCCGGTTGCTGCCAGCGACGTGACGGACCAGGAGGGTATTCATGCGAGAACGTATCGCGCAGTTTGAGGTGGAGCGGATCGGCTTTCTCAATGCGTCGGGGCAGCTGCTGGAAGAGCTGCCGGACGACATTGCTGACCTTGAGACGATTAAACAAGGTTATCGGCTGATGGTGTTGACGCGGCTGTTTGATGCCCGGGCGATCAACCTGCAGCGCACCGGTCAATTAGGCACCTTCCCATCCTCCCTGGGGCAGGAAGCAGTGACAATTGGTTTTGCCCTGGCAATGCAAAAAAATGACCGGCTGCTGCCCAGCTACCGTGAGCACGGTGCGCTGCTTTGTCGCGGGGTGACTCTGTGCGAGCAGCTGCTCTACTGGGGGGGTGATGAACGCGGCAGTGATTATCAACACGCCCGCAAGGATTTTCCCCTCGCGGTGCCGATTGCGACCCAGTGCCTGCACGCTACCGGCGTAGCCACGGCGGTGAAGTTGCGCGGTGAACCGCAGGCGGTAGTCACGGTTTGCGGTGATGGCGCGACCTCGAAAGGCGATTTTGCCGAGGCGTTGAACGTTGCCGGCGTCTGGCAGCTGCCGCTACTGTTTATCGTTACCAATAATCAGTGGGCTATTTCGGTGCCCCGCGCGGCTCAGAGTCATGCCGAAACTTTGGCACAGAAGGCGATTGCCGCCGGCATCGCCTCTGTGCAGGTGGATGGCAATGACCTGTTGGCGATGGAGTACGCCAGCCGTCAGGCGCTGGAACGCGCCCGCGCCGGCGGCGGTTCGTTTTTGATCGAAGCGATGACCTACCGCATGGGCGACCACACCACTGCTGATGATGCCCGCCGTTACCGCGATGACGATGAAGTATCCGGCCACTGGCAGGCCGATCCGCTGGCTAGAATCCGCGCTTACCTGGTCGAACATGCCGGCTGGAAAAAAGCCGATGAAGAAACCCTGCAGGCCGATTGCCAGGCCGAGCTTGAGCAGGCGGTTGCCGACTATCTGGCTGTCGCGCCACAACCACCTGAAGCCATGTTCGATTACCTCTACGCAGAGCTGCCGCAAGCCTACGCGGCTCAGCGTCAGCAGGTGATTGATCGCCGCGGGCAGGAGGTCGCTGATGAGTGAAATAACCCTGATCGAAGCCGTGGCGCTGGCGCTGCAACACGCGATGGAAGAGAACCCGGACGTGGTGGTGCTGGGTGAAGATGTGGCCGTCAACGGTGGCGTGTTTCGCGCCTCTAATGGCCTGTACGAGCAATTTGGCGACGAACGGGTAATGGACACCCCGCTGGCGGAGAACATGATTGCCGGGCTGGCGATTGGCATGGCTGCCGAAGGATTGCGGCCGGTGGCCGAGTTTCAGTTTATGGGCTTTATTTATCCGGCGATGGAGCAGATTGTTAGCCACGCCGCCCGGCTACGAAACCGTACCCGCGGGCGCTTGAACTGCCCATTGGTGTTGCGTGCGCCGTTCGGTGCGGGCATTCACGCGCCGGAACATCATTCCGAAAGTACCGAAGCGCTGTTTGCCCATATCCCTGGATTAAGGGTAGTGGTGCCCTCGTCGCCAGCCCGCGCTTACGGTCTGCTGCTGGCGGCGATTGCCGACCCCGACCCGGTGTTGTTTCTGGAACCCAAACGCATCTATCGATTAGTAAAAGAAGAATTTACTCCCAATCGGGAACCGTTGCCGCTGGATGTCTGTTTTACACTGCGTGAAGGGAGCAACGTTACCCTGGTGAGCTGGGGTGCGAGCATGGTTGAGACTCTGCAGGCTGCGGAGCAGCTGGCTGCCCGCGAGGTGAGTGCTGAAGTGATTGATGTGGCTACGGTCAGCCCGCTGGACATGACCACCATTCTCGAATCGGTAGCCAAAACCGGTCGCTGCGTGATTGTGCATGAGGCGGCTCGTAGTGGTGGCATCGGTGCTGAAATTGCCGCCCAGATCGGCGAGTTTTGCCTGCTTGATCTGCTGGCACCCGTGCAGCGGGTCACCGGCTACGACACCGTGGTGCCGCTGGCCAAAATGGAGCATCTTTACTTGCCACAGGTGGAGAACATAGTCGCTGCCGCCATTAACGCCGTGGAGTTCGAATGAGTAAATTCAAATTACCCGATCTGGGCGAAGGACTCGCTGAGGCGGAAATTTCTGCCTGGTTTGTCAGTATCGGCGACCACGTGGTGGTCGACCAGCCCCTGGTGGCGATGGAGACCGACAAGGCGGTAGTCGATGTGCCGTCACCTCAAGCTGGGCAGATAAGCGGACTGTTCGGTGATGTCGGTGACATTATTGCTACCGGTGCGGTGCTGGTGGAATTTGCTGGTGACAGCGAATTGGGCGCCTCGGCCGAGGCGGGCAAAAACGAAGACAGCGGCACGGTAGTCGGCGATATTGAAGTGGGCGATAAAACCGTCAAGGAAGAGGCGATTCAGGTCAAAGCCGGCGGTGCGAGACTTAAGGCGACCCCCGCCGTGCGGGCATTAGCGCGTAAGCACGATATTGATCTGAGTGTGGTCACCCCCAGCGGCGCCAACGGCACCATTACCAAATCCGACATCGAGCGGGTCGCGGCGCTTTTGAAACAGGTGGGGCCGCTGGAGAAACTCACCGGCCCGCGGCGCTCCATGGCGCTGAATATGGCCCAGGCCGGCGG
>QNFC01000369.1 GCA_003645395.1 Gammaproteobacteria bacterium | reverse complement strand
GTCGGTCGATGCGACCATCTCAGGCACACCCGGCGCCCTGTTAGCGCTGGTGCTGGATAAAAGCGCTGATCAGGCCGAGCAACCGCGCATCAGTGGCGACCTACAGTTAGTAAGCAAACTCTCGGCACACCTGCATCAGGGGAATTTTAATTTAGAGACCCTGCTCACCGATTTTACCGGACCGCAAACCGCCTACCATGTATCACAATGGGCCGGCCAGACGATGAACTGGCTCGCTGACAGCGGCAAAAAACTGAGTGCCAACTTTGCCGATTACCTAACCTATGAAACCAACACCCTGATTATCCCCGAAGAGTGGCAAGATTTAGTGGAACAGATCGCTGAGCTGGAGCGTCGTGCCGGAGCATTGCAGAGACGCCTGACCGCACTGGCGGAGTCAAGATCGTGAACCCGATCAGCCAGAGTCTGCGGGCAATTAAAATAATGCGGGTGGTTAACCGTTACCGACTCGATGAACTGCTGTTCGACAGCCCTCACCTGCCCACCAGCTTAAAACTTTTCCGATTGATGCCGTGGCGCTGGTTTGGCCGTGACCCCCGCGATATCGGCGAGAGACTGCGGCTAGCGCTGGAAGAGCTCGGGCCCATTTTCGTCAAATTCGGTCAGATTCTTTCCACGCGGCGGGATTTATTGCCACCGGCCGTAGCTGATGAACTTGCACGCCTGCAGGATCAGGTACCACCGTTTCCCGGCGAACTGGCTGCCGCGATTGTGGAGCAGGCATTCAAACAGCCACTGACCGAGCTTTTTGCAAGTTTCGACACCGAGCCACTGGCTTCAGCATCGATTGCCCAGGTGCACGCCGCACAGCTTCACAATGGCAGGCAAGTCATTGTTAAAGTCGTGCGGCCCGATATTGAACCGATTATTCGTCGTGACCTGGCGCTGATGATGAGGCTAGCCCAGTTACTGGAGAGCTTCCTCGCCGATGCCCGTCGACTCCATGCCGTAGACGTAGTCGCCGATTACGAAATCACTATTCTCGATGAACTCGACATGGTCCGCGAAGCAGCCAATGCCAATCAGATTCGGCGTAATTTTGACGGCGATGAGCGGCTCTATATTCCGGAGGTCTTCTGGGAATACACCCGCAACAATGTAATGGTGATGGAACGGGTCAGCGGTTTGCCGGTCGATAATATCGCCGCCCTTACTGCTGCCGGGGTCAACCTGGAAAAACTGGCAGAGCGAGGAGTCGAGATTTTCTTTAAACAAGTCTTTGACGACAACTTTTTTCACGCCGATATGCACCCCGGTAACATTATGGTTGAGCCCAGCGGTCGGTACGTGGCTGTGGACTTTGGCATCGTTGGCACCCTGGAAGAAGCAGACAAACGCTACCTCGCAGAGAATTTTCTCGGCTTTTTTCACCGCGACTACCACGCCGTCGCCAAGGCCCACCTGAAAGCCGGCTGGATTCCTGCCGACACCCGGCTGTCTCATTTTGAGTCTGCCATCCGCGCGGTGTGCGAACCGATCTTCGACAAGCCGTTATCAGAAATTTCGTTCGGTTTTGTACTGCTACGGCTGTTCCAGGTTGCCCGCCGATTTGACATGCAGGTGCAACCACAACTGGTGCTCCTGCAGAAAACCCTGCTCAACATTGAAGGTCTCGGTCGCACGCTCTACCCCGAGCTGGATTTATGGAAGACCGCCAAGCCCTACCTGGAACGGTGGATGAACGAGCAAGTTGGCTGGCGCGGGCTGCTGCGCACCACCCAGGAACAGCTACCTCAGCTCGCCGAAACCTTGCCTGAAATACCTTTCCTGCTGCATGAAGCGCTGCAACGGCTGGCCGACATGCCAACTACAACGCCCGATAACGGCGCCAACGATAGCAAACAACAACGCAGCGAAAAGCGGCTAATTGGTGCAATAGTCGGCA
Source organism: Gammaproteobacteria bacterium (assembly GCA_003645395.1). GTDB lineage: Bacteria > Pseudomonadota > Gammaproteobacteria > Immundisolibacterales > Immundisolibacteraceae > QNFC01. The sequence continues at coordinate 762 of QNFC01000369.1, read as the reverse complement.
GCGCCCTGATCATTTCAGCCACTCTGGTTTATGCCCTGTCCGGCTTTACCCCGCTCTCCGTCATCGGCATGCCCAGACTGCCAGTGGTCACCCTGGGGTTAGGATTGGCGGGGGTAATAGTGCTGGCAATAAACTGGCCTGACGACTAGGGTCAAAAAAAAGCCCGCGATAACGCGGGCTTTAGGCCAGAATAGATTCTCTGATGTCCCCTAGAATGGGATGTCATCGTCGAAGTTATCAAAGCCACCATCGTTATTCTGCGCAGCGGGTGCAGGTGCCGCGGCCGGGGCTGAACTAGGTCGCTGACTATAGCTATTGCTTTGATCATATCCGCCAGCGTCGCCACCGCCGGTACGACCGCCGAGCATCTGCATTTCACTGGCCACAATTTCAGTGGTGTAACGATCCTGACCCTCTTTATCTTGCCATTTACGTGTCTGTAGCCGACCCTCTACATAGACCTGCGAACCTTTTTTCAGATATTCGCCAACCACTTCTGCCAGGCGGTTAAAAAACACCACACGGTGCCATTCGGTACGCTCCTGTTTCTCACCGGTCTGCTTGTCTTTCCAGTTATCACTAGTGGCGATAGTAATATTGGCTATTGCCGCGCCGGCGGCGCTGTAACGAATCTCTGGATCTTTACCGAGATTACCCACCAGAATAACTTTGTTGATTCCTCGCGCCATGATATTTCTCTCGAATTAGTTAGTGATTCTTAGAAGATATTAATGATTTCACTTAGTTCTTACCAATTTCATT
>QNFC01000368.1 GCA_003645395.1 Gammaproteobacteria bacterium | reverse complement strand
TTGCAGCACCGACCTGAGCCATTTCCACCCCTACCAGAGTGCTCGTGAAATCGATCTGGCGACCTGTGAATTGATCAAAGCTGAGCAGCCCACTATTGAGGGCGAACAGGCCTGCGGTTGTCGCGCCCTTAACGGCATGCTGGTTGCGGCAAGGCGCCATGGCCTACCGGTTGAACAGCTGCATTACTGTAATTCTGGCGACACCGCCGGGTCAAAAGATAGTGTGGTCGGTTATGGGGCTTTCTCCATTGGCTGAACTGAGCGGCACAGACCGACAAACGCTGCTTGACCTTGTCGCTGCAACCATCAGTAACGGGGTGAACAGCGGACAGAAATTAACGGTACACAGTAGCGACTACCCCGCCCCACTGCAGGCCGCCAGAGCCTGCTTTGTCACCCTGCACCTGAACAACCAGCTCCGCGGTTGCATCGGCACGCTGCAACCAGAAGAACCGCTGGTGATAGCTGTTATTAACGCCGCCTACGGCGCAGCTTTTGAGGACCCTCGCTTTGTCGCCGTCTCTGCCGGCGAGGCATCCCAGCTTGAAATTGATATTTCAGTGCTATCAGCGCCAGAGCCACTGGTGATTGAATCAGAAGCCCAGCTGCTAGAGATTTTACGCCCTGAAATAGATGGCCTGATCATCGAAGAGGGCTATCGTCGCTCTACTTTTTTACCCACGGTGTGGGAACAGCTCCCCAAACCTGAAGATTTTCTCACCCAGCTAAAACTCAAAGCCGGATTTCCAGCCGATTACTGGTCCGACAGCATGCAGGTCAGCCGATACACCACCGAGAATTTTCCAACCGGGTAATCCGCTCGGCACAGCCCGGTCCGCCCCCGCAAAAAACTCACGCCCACCCACTATTGACCCAGATTAGCCAACACGCCGGCTATTTTCGGCATAATCCCCGCCCAGTTAATAAAAGCCGCTAATCAGGAGTACGTAAGATGAGCACCACCGACGAGCCAATTAGCTTTGAACAAGTCACTTCGTTTGACCGAGACGTGTTCCTCGCCAGGGCCGAGGCCATTGGCAAGGTGGCTGAAGAGGGTGCTCTTGAGGCAGACACCAATCGCGATATCTCTGACCGCCTGGTGCAGACCATCAAAAACGCGCAAATTCCAGACCTGTGGAAACCCAGAAGTCACGGCGGTCTCGACACAGACATTCGCACCTATTACGACATGATCCGCATCATCGCCCGGCATAACATGGTCGCCGGGTGGCTGTCCTACTTCTTCTCCATTCACGAAGTCTGGGTCAGTTACATGTCACCGGAAGGTCGCGACGAACTGCTGAATAGCGGTGAGCTAATTGGTGACGTACTTGCACCGGTTGGTCGGGTAGAACCCGACGGCGAAGGCTTTCGTATTTACGGCCAGTGGAACTTTGCCAGCGGTGTGCGCCATTGTGGCTGGATTGGCCTCGGCGGTGTTGCTCAACTACCCGACGGTGACGCACCGGAGTACTGCATTTTTGCGGTGCCGGTGAGTGAGTGCGAAATCATCGATAACTGGGACACCCTCGGCCTGCGCGGTACTGGCAGCCACGGGGTTTCGCCGAACGGCGCTTATGTGCCGATGCACCGGGTGTTAGCGGCAAGCCGAGTATTCGGCAGTGGCGCGCCCATGGGCGGCCAATTTGACCCCAACGACCCCATGTACCGCATGCCCTTTCTGCCCTTCTTTGCCAGCGCTTTCACCGCCGTTAGTCTTGGCGGCGCTGAGCGTATGGTCCAGGAATTTAAAGAGCGCACAGCAACTCGCACGCGAGTGTTCACCGGTGGTACCAACGCCGCAACATCCGGCCCGATGCCAGCGGTAATGGCTCGTCTGCAGATGCAGTTCTATGAGATGGAAGGTCTGGCAGACCGTTACAACGACATACTCATTGACTGGCTGGATAAAAGCCAGACCACCAACACCGACGAAGAGAAAGCACTGATGTATGCCCTGCGCGGCCAGATGGCCCGAGCCGGAGTCGCAATCGCCACAGAAGCCAGTCAGGCCCTCGGCGCAACGGCGTTATTTAAAGGTGACCCGGTAGAAATGTTCACCCGCGACCTGCTCACCATCGGCGCTCATGCCAGCCATCTCTATGAAGATGCCATGTCAGTTTATGGCGGCACCGTGTTTGGCGGGGCGGCGCATCCGGTGTGGTAGGACTCGGCTTGCAGTACCAACTGGCAGCCTAAGCCCTTACAGACAAAAAGGGGCGATACAGGTTTAATCGGCTTTCCAGACAATCTTGCCTAGCAACTCCCCCACTTCGGGCACCTCATCCCCATCTTCAAACCCGGCCATCCGCCGAAACACTTCCTCTGCCGCATGGTGAAATTCCCGCGGCACCCCTGCCGCCTCAAAGGTCGCTGCAACCTCCTCCATCTCCCCAACAAAACGCCACGCCTTGGGCACTACAGCCATTAACGTTAGCTCCGCCTGCTGCGCCAATCCCATGCCAAGATCCTGCCACTGCTGTTGCAAAGCGTCCCGCACTCCAAGCGATTGCGCTGCTGCCAGCGTCGCACATATTAAGGCGCTCGAACCCTTAGTTTGAGCAGCAAATACCATTTTCAGCGCCGACGCATCCCCCACCTGATCACTCAGCACATTCGCCTGCAATGGCCCGGCTGAAAACAGCGCCGCGGTCTCTTCCGCTCGCGGTCC
>QNFC01000367.1 GCA_003645395.1 Gammaproteobacteria bacterium | reverse complement strand
TGGGGCTTCGTTCTCTCGAATTTTTCCTTGGACATGTTGGCTACCTTTAACTTCTATTTAACAGGCGATAGGGAAACAATTAGCGGTTAATAACTTTCTCAGCAACACTGTTAGGCGCCGCCATGTATTTTTCGAAATCCATCGTATAAGTCGCTCTACCCTGGGTAGATGATCGCAGATCAGTGGCGTAACCGAACATCTCAGCCAACGGCACGCTAGCTCGCACTGCCTTACCCAGCGGAACGTCATCCATCCCCTCTATCATCCCCCGCCGGCGATTTAAATCACCTACGACGTCTCCCATATTGTCTTCAGGACAGACTACTTCCACCTTCATTACCGGCTCTAGCAATACTGGAGAGGCGTTTTTGGCGCCTTGCTTAAAGGCCATTGATCCAGCCACTTTAAAAGCCATCTCGTTAGAATCCACGTCATGGTATGAACCGTCGTAAAGAGCCACCTTGACGTCGACTACCGGATACCCCGCAATAACGCCGTTTTCCATCTGCTCCTGGATGCCCTTATTAACCGAATTGATGTACTCCCTCGGCACAGCGCCACCAACAATTTCATTGGAAAATTCATACCCAGCGCCCGCCTCCCGCGGCTCGATACGTAACCATACATGCCCATACTGACCCCGCCCACCAGTCTGACGAACAAACTTACCTTCCTGTTCGATAGTCTCGCGAATGGTCTCTCGATAGGCGACCTGTGGCGCTCCTACGTTCGCCTCGACATCAAACTCACGACGCATTCGGTCAACGATAATATCTAAATGAAGCTCGCCCATCCCGGAGATTATTGTCTGCGCTGACTCTTCATCAGTATGAACCCTAAAAGAAGGATCTTCCTGAGCAAGCTTACTCAGCGCTATACCCATTTTCTCCTGGTCACTTTTAGTTTTCGGCTCAACCGCTACCGAGATGACTGGCTCGGGAAACTCCATCCGCTCTAGCGTTATGATGTTCTCAGGCGAGCAAAGCGTATCGCCGGTAGTCACTGTTTTGAGGCCCACGGCTGCGGCAATATCGCCTGCGCGAACCTCCGTAATTTCCTCACGATTATTAGAGTGCATCTGCAAAATTCGGCCGATGCGCATCTTTTTGTCTTTGACCGGATTGTAAACAGACGACCCGGAACTCAGCACCCCTGAATAAACTCTGAAAAAGGTCAACGTGCCCACAAAAGGATCAGTTGCTATTTTAAAAGCCAACGCTGCAAACGGCTGATCATCACTGGCAGTGCGAGCACCTTCCGACTCATCTTCAAGAATGCCGGCGATGGCAGGCACATCGACGGGCGAAGGCATAAACTGAATGACCGCGTCGAGCATCGACTGCACGCCCTTATTTTTGAATGCGGTGCCACAGGTAACCACTACTAACTCGTTATTTATGGTCCTTTGCCGTAGGCCGGACACTATATCTTCTGCCTCAAGCTCTTCAGCCTCGAGATATTTTTCCATTAACTCATCACTACCTTCAGCCGCCGCTTCGACCATATTTGCGCGGTACTCAGCAGCAAGCTCTTGCAGGTCTTCGGGGATGTCTCCCTCGAAAAACTGCATGCCCATGTTCTCTTCTTCCCACCGGACAGCCTTCATTTTAATCAGGTCAATAACGCCTTCAAATCCCTTTTCGGCACCAATCGGCAACTGAATGGGAACTGGGTTCGCACCGAGCCGGCTTTTGATCTGACCGACGACGCGCAAAAAATCTGCTCCATCGCGATCCATTTTATTAACGAACGCCATGCGCGGCACACCGTAACGATCTGCCTGCCGCCAAACGGTTTCGGACTGGGGCTCGACGCCGCCGACCGAGCAAAACACGGAGACTGCGCCATCGAGGACGCGAAGGGACCGCTCAACTTCAATAGTGAAATCAACATGTCCTGGGGTGTCGATAATATTGACACGGTGCTCTTCGAACTGTTTATCCATTCCTGACCAGAAACAAGTAGTCGCTGCCGATGTAATCGTTATCCCGCGCTCTTGCTCCTGCTCCATCCAATCCATGGTCGCAGCGCCGTCGTGAACTTCACCGATCTTATGGGAAACACCGGTGTAATAAAGCACCCGCTCGGTGGTCGTGGTTTTACCGGCATCGATATGAGCCATGATGCCAATATTACGATAGCGTTCGATAGGAGTTGTACGTGGCACGGTAGTCAGTCTCTATTACAAAATTATAATTAATGAAAGCGGCTCAACCACTACCAACGGTAATGAGAAAAAGCCTTATTTGCCTCTGCCATACGATGGCCGTCTTCGCGTTTCTTCACGGCCGCACCGCGACTTTCGACTGCGTCACTCACTTCACCGGCCAACCTTAGCGCCATCGTTTTTTCGCCCCGTTTACGCGCCGCCGCTATGAGCCACCGCATTGCCAACGCCCTCTGCCGATCCGGACGCACTTCAATTGGCACTTGATATGTCGCACCGCCAACCCGGCGAGATTTGACCTCTACCAGCGGAGATATGTTTTCCAGACTCTGCTTCACCAGACCCACAACATCCTGACCCTGATGGGTCTGCTCAAGCTTATCGAGAGCGCCGTATACAATGCGCTCCGCCTGAGCTTTCTTGCCGTCAACCATGATCACATTCATCAACTTCGCCAACGTTAGATCCCCAAATTTTGGATCAGCCAAGATCGTTCGTTTTGCT
>QNFC01000366.1 GCA_003645395.1 Gammaproteobacteria bacterium | reverse complement strand
GTTTTTCTGGCGCATTGGTGATGTCGCTATTATTGATGGGCTGGTGGTGAATGGTTCAGCGCGAGCTGTTGGCGCGCTCGCCGGAGTTATGCGCCGCATTCAAACCGGTTATCTCTACCATTACGCTTTTGCCATGATGATCGGCCTGATGGTGCTGATGAGCATGCTCTGGTTCGTGATTCCTTAAGGTCTGTTTCTCAGCATGAATGCTTATCCCCTGTTAAGTCTAGCTATCTGGCTGCCCATAATTGGTGGTGCTGTGGTGCTTTTCTGCGGTACCGAATCTCGGTTGCCATTGAGCCGCTGGTTGTCGCTGCTGGTCGCGCTAATAACTCTGTTAATTACCATGCCGCTATATACCGGTTTCGACGTCACTACAGCTGCGATGCAGTTTCAGGAAATTCATCCCTGGATCGAGCGCTTTTCGGTTACCTATCACCTCGGTATTGACGGACTTTCGTTACCTCTAATTCTGTTGACCAGCTTTATTGGTGTGCTGGTGGTCGTGTCTTCCTGGAGTAATATTGCTAGTCGTGTAAATCAGTACCTGGGCGCTGTGCTAATTATGGAAGGGATGATGATCGGCGTGTTTTCTGCGCTGGATGCAGTGCTGTTTTATCTGTTCTGGGAAGCGATGCTGATTCCGATGTTTCTCATCATCGGCATTTGGGGTGGGCCTAATCGAGTCTACGCCACCATTAAGTTTTTCTTATATACGTTTCTTGGTTCGGTTCTGCTGTTGGTAGCACTGATTTATCTCTATCTTCAATCAGGCACTTTCTCTCTGCTTGATTTTCAACAGCTCGCGATCAGTGGGTCGGTGCAAACGCTATTGTTCTTCGCATTTCTAGCCGCCTTTGCAGTCAAAATACCAATGTGGCCGGTACACACGTGGCTACCCGACGCCCACGTAGAGGCGCCTACAGGTGGGTCAGTAATACTGGCGGCAATTATGCTCAAAATGGGCGGTTACGGCTTTCTGCGCTTTAACCTGCCAATCGTTCCGGATGCTTCACAGCAATGGGCGGGGCTAATGATTGGTCTTTCCCTGGTAGCAGTGGTCTACGTAGGCGCTGTCGCGCTGGTCCAAAAAGATATGAAAAAGCTCATTGCCTACTCGTCTATTTCGCACATGGGATTTGTCACCCTGGGGATATTCCTATTTAGCGCCCAGGGGGTTGAGGGTGGAATCGCGCAGATGGTTTCTCACGGCTTTATTTCTGCTGCTATGTTCCTCTGTGTTGGTGTTGTATACGACCGTATGCATACACGAGAGATCGCGGATTACGGCGGTGTGGTCAATACCATGCCCGTGTTCGCTGCGTTGATGATGTTTTTTATCATGGCTAATTCAGGGCTACCCGGTACCTCTGGGTTTATCGGTGAATTCCTGGTGATCCTCGCCGCTTTTGATCATAGTTTCTGGGTGGCGCTGGCAGTGGCCTCTTCATTGGTGCTCGGTGCTGCTTATAACCTTTGGATGTACCGGCGGGTAATTTTTGGAGCAGTGGCCAACGAAGCTGTTGCTGCGCTGACTGATATAAATGGTCGTGAGCGGTTGGTGCTCGGGACGCTAGCGGTGGCAGTTCTCGCTCTTGGTGTTTTACCCAACCCCTTGTTCGAAGTGATGCACGCATCAGTCGAAGCGCTCCTGAACCACGTTAGTAAAGGCAAGTTGTGATGGAATTTTCTAGCCACGAACTGATTCCGGTTTTGCCGGAAATCACGCTGCTAATCATGGCATGTCTTGTGTTATTTGTTGATCTATTTGCTCCAGGCAAGGAGCGTATGGGCACCTATATCGTTGCTATGGTGGCACTGGCGGTTACGGCCCTGGTGACGGTTTATTCCTATCAGGGCGCTCAGCTGGTGTTGGCAGGTCATTACCAGAGCGATGGCCTGAGTTTGATATTGAAATTGGTGATGACGCTAGGTGTTGCGGTGGTCTTCCTCTATGGCCGCGGATATTTAGCGGTGCGCGGTCTACTCAACGGCGAGTTTTTCACCTTAAGTTTATTTGGCTTGCTGGGGATGATGATAATCGCTTCTAGCGGGTCGCTACTTGCCCTCTATCTAGGGCTCGAAACCCTGTCGCTTTCGCTGTACGCATTGGTAGGCTTTGATCGTCGCTCTGTAGCGTCGAGTGAAGCAGCGATAAAATATTTTATTCTTGGTGCCCTGGCTTCGGGCATATTGCTCTACGGTATTTCCATTCTTTATGGGGTGGCCGGAACCCTGCAACTACAGACCCTGCAAGTGGAAATCTCCGCGGTGCTTGTGGATGCGGGTGAGTATACGATGCTACTTGGGTTGGGCGTGGTATTCGTGGTGGTGGGTGCGGCATTCAAACTCGGTGCTGCACCATTTCACATGTGGCTACCCGACGTTTACGACGGTTCACCGACAGCGGTTACTAACTATCTAGGTACGGTGAGCAAACTCGCGGCAATTGCGCTAGTGTTCAGACTATTTGCTGATGGTCTGCAGCCGCTGGTTGATCAATGGCAACCGATGCTAATGTTGCTAGCCGTAACATCGCTGATCATAGGCAATATCGTCGCCATCGCCCAAACTAATTTCAAGCGTATGCTTGGCTATTCAGCCATTTCACATATGGGTTTTGTACTCCTCGGTATTTTGACGGGAACCGCCGAGGGCTACTCGTCTGCGCTCTTTTATATGAT
>QNFC01000365.1 GCA_003645395.1 Gammaproteobacteria bacterium | reverse complement strand
CATCGCCGACGAGAATGAGCTGTCTGACAAAGCCAACCAAAATGACGAAACCGCTAACCTGCTCTGGTGGAATGTCTACCGCGAGCAAATGGGATTCGCTCACCCAGAGAAAGTCTAAAAACATCCTAAATAATTAAGGTGGCCCGGGTCATTCGCCCGAAAACCACCGACTAAATACCGTTTCACGACGACCTGCATTCGTCGGCGGTCAGCTTAAACCTTAAGGAGAGGAACAATGGGTTACCACTACAACCCGCTGGTGAACAACCAGTTTCCAGACATTAAAGATCGCTACGAAACCATAAATCCCGCTACAGGTGAAGTAATCGGCACTGTGCCCGAGTGCGCCAGTGTGGTTGATGAGGCCGTAGCCGGTGCTAAAGCCGCCCAAAAAGAGTGGGCCCAGGTACCGCTGTTTGGCCGTATCGCCAAAGTCGGCGAAATTGCCGCCCTACTCGAAAAACATGGCCAGGAGCTAGCGGAGCTCGACATCCTCGACACCGGCAGTCCCCGCCATGTGATGGAAGCTGACACCAAATTTGCGGTGGCCCTGTTGCGGTTCCAGATGGGCCTTGCCCCGCAGGTCATGGGCAAAGGTGGTGACCGCTGGACTGGCGACAATATCCACTTCACCCTGCCCCAACCCTACGGCGTGGTGGCGCGTTTCTGTGCCTTTAACCATCCACTCATGTTCAGCATCATGCGCATCGCAGCACCGTTGCTAATGGGCAACTCACTGATTATTAAACCTTCAGAATTCACCAGCCTGAGCACCCTGCGCATGGGTGAGATGCTGGCACCGATTCTGCCTCCCGGGCTGATTCAAATTCTCACCGGTGGCATTCCGGTGGGCGAGGGCATTGTTGGCCACAAAGACATCAAGCGCATCACCCTCACCGGTGGCAAAAACGCCGCGCTGGCTTTTTACGGCGTGGCGGCAAAAAGCGGCCAGATTAAAGATTTTACCTTTGAGCTGGGCGGCAAGAACCCGATGGTGATTTACCCGGATGCCAACACCGAACAAGCGTTTCGGTCAGCGGTCCACGGCATGAACTTTTACCAGACCGCCGGTCAGAGTTGTGGTTCCACCACGCGAATCTTTATCCATCGCTCGGTCTACGAAGAAGGTAAAAAAGCCATTAAAGCGGCCTGCGAAGCGATCAAAATCGGCGACCCGCAGGACTCCGAAACACTGATGGCCGCTGTTTCAACCACCAGCCAGTTTGAAAAGGTGATGCACTACATCAAGGTCTCCAAAGACGAAGGTCTGCCGGTGCTAACCGGCGGCGAGCGGCTGACCGAAACGCCTTTTGATAAAGGCTATTTCGTACCTCCCACCGTGTTTTATGACGTCACTCCGGAACACACCCTGTTTCGCGAAGAGGTGTTCGGCCCAGTGCTGGCGCTGATCCCGTGGGACGACGAAGAAGAGATGCTCGCCTGTGTTAACGAGGTGGAATATGGCCTCACCGCCAGCGTCTGGACCCAGGATATCGACCGGGCCATGAACCTGGTGCGCCACTTTGAAGCGGGCACGGTCTGGATTAATGGCAGCACCAAACACTTTCCCGGCTTTGGCTTTGCTGGCGCCAAAAACTCCGGCGTTGGCTCGGAAGAAAACCTCGAAGAACTTGCCTCCTTCACTCAAATGAAGGCGGTTCATTATTTCGGCGCCCAGGGGCGCAAAAACGTGGAGATTGGACTCGGATGAACGCACCTACAAAATGTTCCGCAACCGTATTGCCGGACTACCATCTGCCGTTAGAAGTACGTGAGCTTGAAGTACCGCCGGTGGACGATGGCGGCATTATTGTCAAAATCGACCGGGCGACCATTTGCGGCACCGACCACCACATCACCCTCGGCGCATTGGCGCCGATCTCGAAAACCCCCTGCATTCTCGGCCATGAAATGGTCGGCATTATTGAATCCCAGGGAAAAGGTCGTGAGACCGATGTCGCCGGCGCTCCCATCACCACCGGTGATCGCCTGATCTGGGCCTACGCCTACTGCGGCAAGTGCTACTACTGTGCCGTGGCCATGGAGCCGACCCTCTGTACCAACTTCACCCCTTATGGGTACGCCGATTCCACCGTTCACCCCTATATCATCGGCGGTTTCGCCCAGTACAACTACATATTGCCCGGCTGCCACGTGGTCAAAGTCCCGGACGAAGTACCCAGCCACTGGGCCTCTTCTGCTAGCTGCGCGTTGCGCACCATCATGCACGCCACCTCACGGGTCGGCGGCATTCGGCCATCCGATACGGTCGTCGTTCAAGGTAGTGGCCCGGTGGGGCTTTATGGGGTGGTGGTGGCACGGGCCATGGGTGCCAAAAACGTGATTAATTTCGGTGCTCCTGAGGCGCGGCTAAAGGTCGCTAAATCATTTGGTGCCGACGCGGTCTGCAACATTGAAACCACCGACAACGCCGAGCGTAACGAACTGGTCATGCAGATGACTGATGGCCGTGGCGCCGACGTGGTACTCGAATGTTCCGGTTCGCATTTCGCCCAGGAAGAGGCTTTTCAGATCACTCGCCCCGGTGGTCGTATCGCCATGATTGGCGCTGGCGACCCTAAACCTATGTCGATCCCCGGCATGGCCTTTATCGGCAAGCAGATCATGGTCACTGGTATTCGTAGCGCAGGCATCCAGTACTACCGCGAAGCGCTGGAGTTTCTGGCGGTGCAGAAAGAT
>QNFC01000364.1 GCA_003645395.1 Gammaproteobacteria bacterium | reverse complement strand
GGCGCCGGAAAATCCCCAGCGTCCCGGAGAGCGGCCCCGTATTGGCCACGACCAGTTCCAGAATATTGTCGCCATCGAGATCCACTCCGACCAGGCTGGACGGACGGTCACCACTGTCGATCGTGCCGCTCAAGGCCCAGACCCCGTTGTCTTCCGTCAGAAAAGCCACTTGATCAATCCCCGGCAGGCTCACTGCCATCTCCCACGGACCGGTGGTCGTATTGCCGACAAAGGCGATTTCCCCGGGGTCTTCCTCCAGCGGGACTGCGGCGACAGTGCTCAAGAACGGAAATGACCCGTTCACGTCCACAAACACGACCCGGTCCGGATCGAGGGTTGCGACCACAAGCCCAGCCTCCTGGCCCGCCCGGCCCAACCACGGAACTATGGCCGTGATACGACCCAAAATGGCAAATCGATGCAGAACGGTGTAGGATTCGCTGGCCGGGTTATATTTGTTCAGGTTGAGAAAACCCTCGCTGCTGCCGGATACGAAATAGTCCCGGTCCGCCCCCGGCAGGCGGACCCGCTGAGCGCTGAGCGAAGCTCCATCCTGTCGCAGGGAGATCGGACCCGGGAATTCGACGGCTTGCGCCGAGGCGGCTACCAGTCCCCACGCCAGCAGCAGGGACCGTATAAGAAGTCTGTAATGCCGGTGGAACACCTGTCCAGCCGAACCACGGTCTACAGTCCGGCGCTGGCGGTTTTCAATGATGCTTGAGATCAAGAATCAACTCTTTCATTGTCGTCGGGGCACCACTCATAATACGAATATCACGGTGAAGTGACAAAAGGGTTGCCATTTATTATTGACACTCAAGGCGCCGCACCTGAAATTAATCCACTAGACTATTCAGGCTGCACCCCGCAAGCCCCGGGCACTGCCCCCGGACAGGAGCCAATTCATGTCCCGAACTACATTGTCTGCCTTGGTCCTGCTGACGTTTGCCTTGTCCTGTACGGCCGTGTTCGCCCAGGATCCCGAGGAAACGACCAAAATCGAACCATCAACGTCCGAGAGCAAATCTTTCAAGCTCTTGCGCAGTGATACGTCGGCCGCGAGCGATCTGGACCTGGCGGAAGAGCAGGCCGAAGCCTGGATCCCCGGCCTCCAGCCGGGTAAGGTCGAGCTCAGCCTGGGCGTCGGCTTCCTGAATTTGAATACCACACTCCTGCAGCATGATCAGATCATCTACAAATATACGACCGAAGCCACCTTTTGGGGCGATGTCGAAATCAAAGGCGAAAGTGCCTTTGCGCCCACCCTCCGCCTCGGCTACGGCTTGACCCGCTGGTTTGCGCTAGAGGGTTGGGCCGGCGTTTCGTTTTCCAAGTACAAAGCCACCGTCACCAACAGCCACAGTCGCAAGAATGAACCCGGCGCCCCAATCGTGGACAATCCGCCGCTGGCTGAATTCGACGAAGAAAATCGTTCCCTGATTACCCTGCAGGCGGGGATCAACGCGGTGATCTACCCCTTTGCCATCGGCGGCGACGGCGATGGAATCTGGCACCCTTACGTCACCGCAGGCGCCGGCGGCATGTCGTACGACATGAACTCCAACTACACCGCCGGACCAGCCTCGTCCGTGGACGTGAACGCCGGCGCCGGTATCCGCTTATTGGTCGACGATGCCGTTTCCCTCCGTTTTGAAGTGATGTACCATCACAATACCCTGGAGTGGACGCCGGCTGATTACTTCCTGGAACTCAACGAGGGGACGACGAGGGTTCCGTTGAATGAATATTTCTATGACGAAAACGGCGCCTTGCAGGAACGGCCGGTCACTGAGTTCGCGTCCCATACGCTCGGGTTGCTCCAGTGGTCCATTGGGGTGCAGGGCAGTTTCTAGCAGGCTGTTGAAAAACCGTCACTCCAACAGGGTCTCGCGGCGAAACTCCAGCGCCTCCCGCACATGATCTTCGCTGATGGCGGCGGCAGTATCGAGGGCCGCCACGGTGGCTGCCACCGCGACACATCGTTCGACTCCGCGCAGCGACAAGCCCAACGGTTGACGAATATCGTCGAGCAACCGCCTGGCCCCCGCGGTCAGCCGAGCGGTCAGACTCCGGCCCCGCCACCGGGCCAACAGCGCCCGGGCCGCGGTCAAGTCCCTTAGTCGCGGTGATTCCCGCCAACCGCCGTTGCCGGCGCCGGCGGTTGAACAGCGGTCCAGAAAACGGCCCTCCCATGCTCCCACTTCCAGGAATATGTCGATCCGATCGAGTAACGGACCAGACAATCGGGCGCGGTGGCGACTGATTTCAGCCGGGTTGCAGATGCATTGACGAACATCACTGCCGAGAAAGCCGCAACGACAAGGATTCATCGCCGCCACCAGCTGGAACCGGGCGGGATAGCGGCGGACCCCGGTCCCCCGCACGATCGTCACCCGCCGATCCTCGAGCGGCTCACGCAGACCGTCCAGGACCACCGGGGCAAATTCCGACACTTCATCCAGAAACAGCACGCCCTCATGGGCCAGCGTCACTTCTCCCGGCCGCAAACCGGCCCCACCGCCAATAAGACCGGCGCGGGTCAGCGAGTGGTGCGGCGCCCGAAACGGGCGTTGCACGATCATTTCTTCCACGGGAGCCTGCCCGATCGCACCATGAATCCGGGTCACCTCGAGCGCTTCGGAGCCGGACAACGGTGGTCCCAGGCGCCCCAGCATGCGGGCCAGGCGGGTCTTGCCGGTGCCGGGCG
>QNFC01000363.1 GCA_003645395.1 Gammaproteobacteria bacterium | reverse complement strand
GCCACGCAGCTTTGCCCGGTAGCACCGAAGTTTCCGGCGATAATACCATTCACGGCGCCTTCGAGATCAGCGTCATCAAACACCAGTATCGGTGATTTGCCTCCCAGCTCCAGCGACACCACGGCAAAATTTTCGGCCGTATTGCGTACGATATGACGCGCAGTTTCAGGACCACCGGTAAACGCGACCCTGGCGACGTCCGGATGGCTGGTGAGCAGGCGTCCGCAGGGTTCACCATAACCGGTGATAACGTTAATCACGCCTGGTGGAAAACCGGCTTCATCGACGATGCGAGCAAACTCGAACATTGGCGCCGGCGCCGTCTCCGAAGCCTTCAACACCACCGTGTTTCCCGCTGCTAATGCCGGTCCCAGCTTGGTTGCGGTGAGAAACATTTGCGCATTCCATGGAACCACCGCGGCGACCACACCGATCGGCACTCGTTTGGTGAAGACATGCATGTCGGGTTTGTCGATCGGCAGGGTTGCACCCTGAATTTTGTCGGCAAGCCCCGCATAGTAGTAATAGAAGTCAGCAACATACCCGGTTTGCGCCTGGGTTTCCTTCGCCAGTTTGCCGCTATCGAGAGTTTCGATCTCACCAAGCATTTCCGAATTTTCGGCGATTAAATCACCAAGCCGGCGCAATAACTTACCACGTAGAGACGAATTCATTTCAGCCCAGGGGCCCGACTTCAACGCGCGACTGGCAGCAGCGACCGCGCGGTTAACTTCGACTTCGCCCGCAATTGCCGCAGTTGCCCAGATCTCGCCCGTAGCAGGATTTACCGATTCAAGCTGCCCGCCATCCGCGGCATCACACCATTTACCGTCGATGTACATCTGGTAATGCTTCATAGTCGTATCCCCGTGGTTACACTGCGGTCAAGACTAGCGTTAAATTTCATCTGGTTAAAGTGTTAATCCGATAACTAAGTTATATCGTCGGGTTAATATAACCACCGAATGCCGCTAAAATGCGGACCAGTTCGTCAACCCACGCGTACACTTGTATGGATAAACAACCGCTCAATAGTTCTAATCCGCTTGCCGAAGCGGCCATGGCACGCCACCTGGAAGCTATTCGACGCGTCAGGGTTGATCATAGCTATGCCTACGATAGCGAGGCTCTGTTGACCGACAAGCTTGGCTTCCTGGCCGCCAATTGCACCAAGGTGCTGGACGTAGGTCAGTCGACGCGTGACAAATTCAGGCTGTTCGAGCCGCGGCATATCGAAACAATGAATATCAACCTGTACGATCCACCAGCCGATATCATCGATGATATTTGTGCGCCGAGCAGGCTGCAATACGAGCGCTACGATGGCATCGTCTGTCTCTCCGTGCTGGAACACGTTTATGATCCATTTGCAGCTACCCGGGAGATATACCAACTGCTGCAGCCCGGCGGCTACCTGCTGTTACACCTGCCCTTCCTGTTTCGCTATCACGCCCCATCCGATCTCGGGTTTACCGATTGCTACCGCTTCAGCCGTGATGGCATGGCCTGGCTATTGAGGGATTTCTCCGACGTCACCCTGTACTCGATTCGCGGGCCCTACTCGGCCATCTTCAACCTGCACAGGTGCTGGAAAAAAAGTATAGAAAAGCGCTTCGGTATGGCGCCAGCACGCTTGCTGGACCGCATAGGTAAGCGCTTTTTCAACCGTCCGACCAGTGAACTGCAAGTCTCCGGATACTATGCCTGGGCCAGGAAAAAGCCATCCGAAGAGGTGAAAATAGCCCGCTAAAGTCAGATTTCGATAGTCCAGATCTTGCCGTAGCGCTTGAAATATGGGCAACCTCGTGCCAATCTTTACTAATTAGCCGTGGTAAACGCTTAAAAAGCGAATGGAGCACGTCCTTTGGACCTTGCAGAAGAAACAGATTTACTCCGTAAAATTCCGATGTTCGCCAAGATGGAAACCTCGAAACTGAAATTGCTGGCCTTCGCCAGCGAAATCGTTTCATTCCTGGATGGAGACGTTGTATTCAATAGCGGTGACAGTGCCGATTTCGCCTATGTCATCATGGATGGTGCAGTCGATATCATTACTGAAACCGATGCCGGACCGGTAGTCACCGGTACCCTGCAACAAAATCAACTCATCGGCGAACTGGGTTTGCTCAACAATACACCGCGGATCGCTATGCTGGTCGCTAATGGCAACCTCCAGGCGATGAAGATAACCGCGGAAATGTTTTTTCGCATACTGAGAGAAAATTCGGAAGTTGCACTCGATGTCATTCGCATGCTCAGCGACAAGCTGACTCGCTCCCACGCACAGGTAGAATTTTTACAAAGACAGGTGTATCAACAGGACGGAGTTTAATGACCTCGCCCGCGGTACAAAGAATCAGCGGGCTCAACCGTTTTCAGTCATTGTGGCAACGCTGCCTGAACGCGGGTGCGACAGATACCAGCGCGGCAATCCATCAACGCCTGATTGACGCTTACAACGAACCACAACGCCACTATCATACCCTCGCTCATATCGATCATTGCCTGGCATTATTCGACCAATGTAAATCACTCGCCGCAAACCCCGACGCGCTGGAAATCGCCGTCTGGTTTCACGATGTTATCTTTGAACCCGGCAAACATGACAATGAAGCCCTTAGTGCCCGACTCTACGCAGAACTTTCCGTGGGCGTTCATGAGAATGAGTTTCGTGAGTTAGTCGGCCGCTTGATTATGGCAACCCTGCACGATGGCAG
>QNFC01000362.1 GCA_003645395.1 Gammaproteobacteria bacterium | reverse complement strand
GCGTACAAGAGCGCGATGGCCAGCGCGCTAACCATATAACGCAACCCTGAGCACCCGGCATCTACCATAAACGCCCCGCTGGCCAGCTCTATCCGAAACCCTTCAACATAATTTGGAATCGGGCTGAATTTTAAAAATAGCTCGGTGGCTTTTAACGACCCGAGTTGAAATATAAAGTTGCTGTAATCCCACACAGGCAGCGCTAATAGCCCGTACAAAGGCGGGAAATAAGACTCATGGTGCCCACGCCCGTGTTGTCTAATCCCATACAGGGCGACGGATATAGCAACAAAAGCGATGATCAACGAGCAAAACTCGATGAGCTGGACATGCATAAGCCCGCCCAAATGGATACCAGCGGAGGCAGCGACGAACAACACTACCCAGGACCAGCTCGGCCATAAATTCAGATGAGGTCTTCTAATCAGTTGTTGCAGGGTAAGCCAAAGAGACACAGGCATAATAAGCAGCCCCTGACTAGCCTCATGTGAATTCCACCAACCGGCCAGCAGTGGAACGATAGCCTCGCGATTGAAAAAGAGGAAGGCTGCGTATATCAGGACCAGAGGGAACAAACTCCGCAATACGCCCGGGCTCAGCTTTGCCGCTGCTGTCAATCGGCTTATGGTCGTCATTTTTTCTTTACGATCGCCTCTCTTTTTCCCGTCAAAAGCACAGAGCTAAAGGCGGCAAGGTGGGTCGTCACTGTAGGCTATACTTTCCCTGTTTTACCATTATTCATCACTTTATTTTTAATTGCAGACCTGATCAATGACAATTCATTTAAGCAAAATCACCTTGCCAATGTTCGTCGCTCTCTTCTTTGTTACCGTTTTTCTTGGTGCATGCAGTAATAATTCGGTAGAAAGCCGGCTAAGTTCAGCTGAACACCAGCTGCAGGAGCAGCATTACGCAACTGCAATTATAAATTTAAAAGGTATTTTGATCGACGAACCTGACAATATTCAAGCTTTAAAGCTATTAGGGTCTGCCTACCATAAGGTTGAATTTTTTGCAGAGGCAGAACAGAAGCTCAAAAGGGTCATCAACACACCAATGGCCGATAACACCACCCAGCTCAAATATGCCGATTCTCTGCTTCAGCTGAAAAAACATCAGGCCGCGTTAGATGCCATAAATCAGCGTTCCTTTACAGAAGGCTCCGCTGCTCAGGCATCCTCTATTCAAGCACTGGCTCTCGTCGGTTTGGGAAAAGTCAACGAAGCGGAACACATTGCACACGACGCAAGTAAAACTTTTCCTGACTCAGCCGATCTTAATATCGCCCTGTCAAAGATTTACCTCAAACAAGGCAAGCGCTCTGCCAGTATTCGCGCAGCACGGCAGGCGGTTAGGATTGACCCAGCCGACTATCGCGGGCATGAACTACTTGGCTCGCTACTGCTGAATGAACAAATGTTTGTCGATGCCATCGATTCTTTTCAATTGGCTCTCCAAACGGACCCTGCTGGCGATACGTCATTGGTGGCAATACGCGTTAATCTAAATTTATTCAGATGCTACCTTGCAATAAGTGATTTAGAAAGTGCGCTGGCAACTCTCGATAAACTACAGGCCAGAGCACCAGAGCACCCAGGGGTCACCTACTCTGCTACTTTAATGCAATTTAACGCCAAAGATTATGATGCGGCCTATCAGAGCGCAAGAGCCACGCTTGCCAAAATTCCCAATCACCAACCGTCTCAACTGCTAGCAGGGATCGCCTCCTATCGGCTGAACAACCTGGAACAGGCCAACGTGTACCTCGGCAAGGTGCTCGCTAATGATCCAACCAACGCCGAAGCACGAAAACTTTACGCCGCTACCCAGCTGAAACTCAACAACCCGAGCGGAGCTTCAAAAACACTGCAGGAAGGCGTGAGGAAAAACCCTAACGACATATCACTGCAAATGATCAGTGCTGAACTGCAGGAGGTGTCTGATGAATCAAGGGAGTCCGAGCTATCCGCCACCAACGAGTTACCAGCAGCATTCGACAACCTCATCGCTTCGCTGGATGACAATCAATCAATAGTGATACGTACGGAGGTCAGGGCCATGCGGCAACTAGCCGATCATGGCAACGTCGATGAGGCTTTTGCAAGGGCACTGGCGATCATCGAAAAGTATCCGAATGAGCCGGGACTGTACGGATTTGCCGGCATCATCGCACAACTGGCCAACCATCCGGACGATGCAAATACCTTCTATCTCACCGCTATTGAAATGAACCCTGAAGATATTGGTAGCGCCATTAACCTGGTTAACTTACACAAGCTCGCCGGCACCGACGTCGATGCGCAACGCTCCCTCGAAAAGCTGTTAAAAGAAGCACCCGGTTCCCTCGCAGCACTCACGGGCCTGGCAAAAATAGCCCGCGACAACAAGTGGCACGGGTCAGCGGCTACCTATTTAAAGCAGGCTATCGCCGCGAACCCAACGATACCAGAGCCCCGTTTAACGCTAATCAGACTTCATCAACAAAACAACAACCTTGAAGCCGCTTCACTTGAATTAGCAGCAGCCATAGCTGCCGACCCTGGCGACGACAATTTTCGTATATTGCAGGCACAGCAGCTGATTATTACTGGCGACCCAGCCGATGCGGTCGAATTATTGGGGCCCATCCTCGCCAACGAGCCCGAATCCGTCAACGCCCTCCTCACGCTCTCAGTCGCTTTTTCCGCACTGGGCAAACCCGAGCAGGCCATCGTCCCGTTACG
>QNFC01000361.1 GCA_003645395.1 Gammaproteobacteria bacterium | reverse complement strand
CGGCGGTGTTGAGGATGTCATGGAGAAAGACTTTTTCCAGGGTCCGGCGCCGGGATTCATCCCGCTGGTCCATAATGGTGACGATCCAGTAGTCCTCGTTGTCGACCTGGACAGATTCTTCGCGCAGCCGAAAATCCTGGGGATCCTTGATGTCCAGGGTCGTGCCCAGGACCTGGGACTCGCGGGTCAGGCCAATCAGGTTCAGCATGACGCCGTTGGCCTTGATGACCCGGCGGTCCTCGTTCAGGATGACCAGCGGTTCGTTCACTACCCGGCACATGCTCAGCAGCCACGGATACTCCTGCAGTTTTGCGTTTTGGCAGCGGGCTTTCAACAGGTTGGCTTGCAGCGAGGGCGCAAAAATCCGGGGCATTTCCAGCGTGACCATGCGTTGTCCTTGGCGCCGACATAGATGCGGGCGAACTGAGGTGGAGAAGGCGGACGGCTGTCTGGTGGGATATCGGTCGTTGCCGGCGTGAAATTGAGTAAAAATAAACGCGTCGTCACTTTTGGTCAGGTCAATAGGTCCTGCCAAACGCCTTGCACACGACCAAAAACCGATTCCCAGGAAAACGGAGTCAGTGGCGCCGAGGGCTGTGGCCCGGCCGCTGCGGCCTGGTCAATGGCCGCCGCCAGGGCATCGGTCAGGTCGTCGGTGAAGCGCGGCAGATCTGCCGCCACCGGCTGGTCGGATCCCCGCAGGCGCGGCAGTGACACCAGCTCGAGGCGGTCGGCGACGTGGGGTTGGATCCGGTCCACGACACCGGGTAGGGCGGTGGCGACCAGCCGGCAGCCGCAGGCCGCCGCTTCAACCAGCACCAGCGGCACTCCTTCGTAGAATGACGGCAACACACACACTGCGCAGCGCCGCATCAGGTCGGCCAGTTGCGGCTGGCTCAGCTGACCGTGCAGCACGATGGCCGGCGCCAGGGATTCCATACGATGGCGCAGGGCCTCGGCCTCGTTGCCGGCACCGCTGCCGGCAATGTGCAGGCGCAGGCCGGGGTGGGTGACGGTGAGGCGCAAAAAAGCATCCAGCAACCAGGGCAAGCCTTTGGCGTGGCTGTACTTGCCGGTGTACAGTAGGTTCTCGGCGTTGGCGGTAACGGCGCCATCACGGTGGAAAATATCCGGCCGGTAGCCGGCGCCGATGACGGTGATGCGTGCGGCGTCCACCTGGAGCGATTCGCGCAGGAGCGTGCCGTGGTCGTCCCGCAACACGCAAAAGTGGTCGTTGCGGGCGCACCCCCGCCGCACTTCGTCTGCCAGTCCGGGCGTCAGCCCCATCTGGCGCAACCCGGTGCTGTGACAAGTGGTGACGATGGGGATATCGGGTGCGACATCCTTCAACAGCGATGAGACGAGCCAGATGTGGTGGGTGTGGAGGATATCGGGCACAAAGTCCGCGATGACCCGGGCCAGGTGTTGTCGCCAGACGGTGCGGTACCGGGCCAGTTGATCGTCGGTCATGGTGGACCAGATGGTGCTGACATAGGGCATGACGTCGCTCATGCCGGGCACCGGAAAATCCAGATCGCCGGCGCCGCCCGGCTCCGCAGCGAACCCGACCGCATGAATGGCTGACGCTGCGAGCGTGCCCACCCTGGGGGCTGTTTCGTGGGCCGGCACGCCGACGACGGCCGCCTGGTGCCAACCGGCCCGGGCGGCTTGGCGGACCATGGCCTCGAGCGTGACACCGCTGCCGGTCCGGCTCGGCCGCTGACTGAGAATGTGGAGTACCCGTCCGGGCATATTTCCCTGCTTTTTTTAGTAAAACTTAAAGAAATCCAAACGATAACAAGGGTAAGGAAAGGTGAAGACGTCCGCGTGGTGCGAACCACCGGTACCAATACCATGAACCACAACACCAACATTGAAGCTGACATGGCCGGGATCCTCAAGCTCCAACATGAGCTGAGCCGCATTCTGGCTGATGTCGTGGATCCCACGGCGGGGTTGGCAGAGGCCTTGGACCGGGCCGCCACCCTGCCGGGTCTTGACTGCGTCTGGGCCTGGTTCACCAGTCCCGATACCGGCGAATTCCAACTCGGCAATTGCGGTGGCATCCGTGACGCGCTGACCGTGGAACTGGACGTGTTCTCGGCGGACAGCCCGGTGGGGCGATGCCTGATGGAGCAGCGGGAAGTCGGCGGCACCTGGCAGGAGGCCTGGCCCGAAAAAGCGGACCTGATCCGCAATCTGGGCTGGGTACAGATCGCGGTGTTGCCCATCGTCAGCCAGGGCGAAGTTGTCGGTGCCCTGGGTGCCGGTCGCAAGAGCAGTGAGTGCATCGATGAGCAATGCCGTTGGGTGCTGCGCACGCTCGCCAACGACATCGGCAGCCTGGTGGCGGGCATACGCAAGGAGACTCAACACCGCACCACCAGCGAGAATCTGCGTCACGCACTCGACTCGTTTGCCGACCGCCTGTTCATCGTCGATACGGCTGGGATCGTGCTCTACCACAACCTGGCGGTGACGAGCGGGTCGACGGCCGGCGTATTCAGCCTCGTGGGTACGGATATCGAAGAGGTGCTGCCGGGTTTGGGCGGATGCGCGGGGCCGGTGGTCACGTCGATCGATTGGTGCGCGGCGCCGCGCCGCCGCCGCCGCAGGCATACCTGGTCG
Source organism: Gammaproteobacteria bacterium (assembly GCA_003645395.1). Taxonomy (GTDB): domain Bacteria; phylum Pseudomonadota; class Gammaproteobacteria; order Immundisolibacterales; family Immundisolibacteraceae; genus QNFC01. The sequence continues at coordinate 103 of QNFC01000361.1, read as the reverse complement.
ACGGCGCGGGCGTGAACCATCCGGTCGAGGTGCAGATCGACAAGGGCCGTTGGGATGACGCCGAAGCCGATATTGTCGTGTGCCGGGATATTTCCGGCCGCCT
>QNFC01000360.1 GCA_003645395.1 Gammaproteobacteria bacterium | reverse complement strand
TTTAACAGGGTTTTCAAAGCTGGCGACACGGCGTACAGATATACCAAATATATTAAAAAAAGCATTAAGAAAAAGTTGCGATTCTGCATTTTCTTTAACCGCATCTTCATAGTCGATGATGAATTGGTGGGCGTTGTTTTTAATATCTCGGTAAGATAAAGCCATATTGCATCCTGAAATTAAGAGCTAATGATTTGAAAATGATGGATGGTGGTAAAAAAAGAGAACCCGAATATAAAAAAACCTCAATAATAGTTAATATTATTGAGGTTTTTATTGGATTAATTAAGGTGTTTTATTTTTCTATATTAAAATAAGGAGGCATATCATTCACATAAGCCATATACATTGCATCTGCCATAGACCATAAAACATCTAGCTTAAACTGAAGTATTTCAACCATGCGTTCTTGTTGTGCACGTGTTTTATACCAGTTTAAAGTAATATCCAGTCCGTGCTCAACATCGCGACGTGCTTCTGTTAGGCGTTTACGGAAATAAATATAACCTTCTTCTTCAACCCAAGGGTAAAGCTCAGGCCAATTATCAAGGCGTTGCTTATGAATTTTAGGGGCAAACATTTCTGTTAATGATGAGCTAGCCGCTTCATGCCATTCAGAACGCCGAGCAAAGTTTACATAAGCATCAACAGCAAAACGAACAGCAGGTAGGACGTGTTCCAGAGAAGTAACTTCCTCACGAGTCATTCCAACAGCCATGCCAAGTTGTACCCACGCTTCAATACCTCCAGGGTCGCCAGGATGTCCGTCATGGTCAAGAATTCGTTGCGTCCAAATAGCACGAGTTTCACGGTCAGGACAGTTGGCTAAAATATTAGCATCTTTAATAGGAATCATTATTTGATAATAAAACCGGTTGGCAACCCAGCCCTGTAATTGCTTTTGAGTTAACTTACCTTCATTCATTAAAGTATGCATGGGATGATGAATATGGTATTTATTTTCCATACCACGCAATTTGGCTTCAAATTCTTCGCGAGTCCAAGGTGTTTGTTCTGTCATATTTATAGCTCAATATTCATGTTGTCAAATGATACCTCTATACCGTGTTCGGTCAGTATAGCGCGCTCTTTTGAATCTTCGTCTAGAATTGGATTGGTGTTATTGATATGGATCAAAATTTTGCGAGGTTTTTCCAATGAATCTAAAAACTCTATCATGCCACCCTCTCCGGATTGCGGTAAATGACCGATTTTTCTTGCTAATAACGGACGACCAACACAGGCTAGTTCATCATCAGTCCAAAAAGTACCATCAACTAATACGCAGTCCGCCTCAGTCATTGCTTTTTCGACATGAGCTTCTCTTGCACCTAGTCCTGGTGCATAAAACGTGGTTTTACCAGTTGAAATTTGACGAATAATCATGCCGATATTATCACCTTCATGAGGGTCGTCTCTATGTGGTGAATACGGTGGTGCTTTACTCTTAAGCGTTAAAGCGGTGAATTCAAGGTCGTCAATATTAGGAATGGTAAAGGAGGTGCCATTCAATGGAATTAGATGGTCGTTAACCCCACAAAAGTGTTCCAGAATATTAAAAATAGGGAAGCCAGTAGATAGGTCTTGTTTTACCATCTCTGTGCAATAAACATTAAGAGGGTCGCCTTCACGCAAGATAAGTAATCCCGTGACATGATCTATTTGAGAATCGATGATAACGATGGCTTCAATCCCCGTGCCACGTACTTTATTTTTAGGATGAATTTCTGGGAAGTTTTCTAATTGTGCGCGTACATCGGGGGATGCATTAAACAAAACCCAGTGTTCACCATCAGATGAAACGGCGATAGAAGATTGGTTGCGAGTGGTAGCTTTGATACTACCTGCTCTTACTGCTTTACAATTTGGGCAGCTACAGTTCCATTGAGGAAAGCCCCCACCTGCACCTGAACCGAGAACTCTGATTTTCATGTTTATTATGCTATCTAATGTATAAGAGGAGAATGATACGGGATTAATAAGTTTCAGGCAAAAAAAAGGGGACGACTAAAATAGTCTTCCCCTTTATTGAATCTAAAGCCGTTTGGATTAACGGTTGTAGATGTACATTGTTACTTCAAAACCAAAACGTAAGTCAGTGTAAGCTGGAGTTTCCCATTTCATCGTATTACCTCTAGAAGTTTTAATTATTATGCTAGCTTGATCAAGAAAGCAGTTTCAAAGTATACGATGATCTATTTTTTAACGCAACAAGTAAAATAGGTTTTAATTAAAAATCACTAGTTAAGGTGTTAGAGGTGGATTTTTCTTGTACACAAGCTAATGGAGGGTTATATTAAAGCACTAATAATAATTAAAAAAGTTTTTAGGAGGCTGTTATGGGTGGTGTTATTGAAATGTTTGTAATTATGTTAATTGTTGCAGGATTAGCATTTGCGCCGTTAGGTTATTTTATTTATATGTACACGGCAAAAGGTGGAGAGCCATTTGGTGAGACAGAACCACATGGTGACAGTGAATCGATGGTGTTGGATTTAGCCGAGCAGGGTATTAGCTTTGTAAAAGGGTTAATTGCTAAAAAATAGTACAAACTAAGGGGTACTAAGGCAGCTGGTAATAAATAACCTACCCAAATTACGCAATATTTTTGTTTGTCTTCTTTATTGTATCAACAAGCGCATAGCGAGCTACGTAACTGTTGATACAATAAAGAAGACAGGCAAAAAGGCACACAGATGAGTGGGTTATTTGTTGCTAGTTGCCTAAGTAACACTGAAGTATT
>QNFC01000359.1 GCA_003645395.1 Gammaproteobacteria bacterium | reverse complement strand
CGTCCCCGCACAGCAGATGGTGCTCACCCCCGATGGACTCGGTAAATTGCCCTTCGATGCCCTGATGAGAGAAATCGAAATTACCGACCCGGATTACTGTACTTGATGAGCTGAACTAACCCGGATTTCGAGGTTAGTGACCTGAATGTTCGCCCAGGAAAAATATCGGCCATATTTCGGGTGAAGAAATTAACTAGGTGCAAGCGGCTATGACTGACTACATGAAGAGTAATGGCATCACTAAAAGCAAAATACTGGTTGTACATATTTTTACTGGGGGCATGGTTACAGAGGGTTGGATAAGATTGGGTCTACTTTAAGCGGCTCGTCTGGCAAATTCCACTGGGGGTAAATAACCCAATGAGCTATGCGGTCGGACATGGTTGTAATGCCGTCGCCATTGATCGATTTCCCGCTGTGCTTTGATGAGCGTGCGAAACCAGTGTTGGTTCAGGCATCCGTTTCGAAACTTGCCGTTAAGACTCTCGACAAGCCCATTTCACCCCTCAAGGGGGTACCGAGGTTCCAATACATCCTTCATCGCTTCGACTTCGAGCAGTTTGTCGGCCAGCAGTCTTTTCAGCTTGTTATTCTCGGCTTCGAGCGCCCTGAGCCGTTTGACCTCGTTAACCTCTAGCCCTGCATCTTTGCTACGCCAGTTATAGAACGTGCCTGTCGAAACCCCCTGGCTCCCGGCATAAATCGCCAACCTTAGCCCCCGCCTCATGCTGCTTGATCGCTCGTATAATCTGCTCTTCGCTGTATCGCCTCTTCATGATGAAATCTCCTTGATGATCCATTATCTGGAAATCTCATCCTCGCCCTGGTCCTGTTTCTGGGGGATAGGTCAGTCAACCCAATAACAAACAACAAACTGTGGTTCCACCAATAATGGGAGCACAATAGGTGGCGACAGGACATCTAAATAAAGATTGGTGGATCAATAACAGTGAAAACCATTACAAGATTTCTCATCGGCGTGCTTTTATCAGGCTGGATGATCGGTAACGTCTGCGCAGAAAGTGCCGGAGAAGGCGACGCAGCTGAGGTGCGAGCGCTTATCGAAACGATGAAGGTCGATACCGCTGAACTCAGGTTACTTTCTGAAGAACTTCCCGGTGCCGAACAAATGGACAAGCAGGCACTCATGTTCCGGCTAGATAAACGTAGTCTTCGCCTGTTAACAGATTTTGATCTGCTGATATCTAAACTAACCGACTTACCTGAAGGGTCGCCGCTCAGGAAAGAAATCGAAGCAACCTCGAGCGAAATTGCTGCAAGCCTGGACGATGCGATTTTCAGCCGCATCGATGGGATCCGGCTGAGAATCATTGCCGCCGACGCCGAGCTTGGTAATCTTAGCGGCGGTTCGCTGATAGCCGTGGTGGCTTACATACAGTCAATGGAAGCCCTCCAGGTCGCTTACTACGAAGCATTGGCAAACCACCTCGACAGCCGCAAAGTGCTCGGACTATCAACGGAAAACCTGCTCAATCGACTCGTCCCGAAACTGCAGCTGTATGCAGAGACAATCGCTGGACGAATCGAAGCTAATGATGCGATATCCAGAAAGGCGCAGCAGCTGTCCGAATCCGACCCGGAGAATGCAGATATAAAAACGACCCTGAACGGTCTTGTCGCTAGCCATGGCCTCAATGTAAGCAGGCTTGAAGCGATTATAGTGATACTCGACCGCCTCGGTCTGAAAAGCGCCGATTATAAGGCGGTCATGCTGCAGCAATCTCGCAATCTATCTTTCAGCTTTATTTCCGGAGAGGCCGTTATTCTAGTTGTAAAAGATAAGCTGACGTCACTTAAAGGCGTTTTCAAAGAGAATGCTGCAGATATGGTTTTCAATTTAATAATGTTCGTTAGCGTGATATTTCTCTTCCAGATTTTCTCCCGAATCATCAAACGCCTGGTACGTGCCGCTTGCGATCACTCCTCTCTTGATTTGTCAAATTTGCTTAAAGACATTCTTGTCTCTACTTCTGGCGGAATCATTATGGCAGTGGGTTTGCTAATAGCGCTGTCACAGGTCGGGATATCTATCGCTCCGATGCTCGCTGGCCTGGGCGTTGCAGGTTTTATCATCGGTTTTGCCCTGCAGGACATCCTCGGCAACTTTGCCTCAGGGGCCATGATCCTGATTTATCGACCTTTCGACGTGGATGATTTTATTGAGGTAACCGGCGCAGCGGGACTGGTCAAAAAAATGAATCTTGTATCCACAACCATCGCTACCTACGATAACGAAATCCTCGTAGTGCCCAACAGCAAAATTTGGGGGAGTGTTATCAAGAACGTCACTGCCCAGAAGGTGCGTCGCGTGGACCTGGAATTTGGCGTTGGTTATAGTGAAGACATCGAAAAAACCGAACGGGTGCTGGAGAACATTCTCGTTAACCATGAGATGGTACTCAAGAACCCCAAACCTATGATTAAGCTGAATACACTGGGAGACTCATCGGTTAACTTTGCTGTGCGCCCCTGGGTCAAAACTGAAGACTATTGGGATGTTTATTGGGATATCACTCGCGAAGTTAAAATACGCTTTGATCAGGAGGGTATTTCCATTCCTTTCCCCCAGCGGGATGTGCACTTTTACAACGAGCATGCCTAACAAGTCAGCCTACGGCAAAATCAAATCAGGGATCGATCCAACATTCCATCACATCAAATGACTGACCAAAGAAACCCATCATCGTAAAAAGCGTGATTCACACTAGCTTCAACCTCACGCGG
>QNFC01000358.1 GCA_003645395.1 Gammaproteobacteria bacterium | reverse complement strand
TGACGGAGTTCTGAAGCCTGAACACCTGGGCGGTTAACTGGCCCTGTTGGCGGTGAGTGCTACGATTAATCTGGAAGTGCCTTTTTCAGCAGGGAACCATAAAATGACGATTGCCTACCTTTCTCATCCCAGTTTTATGGCGCACGACATGGGTGCGGGTCACCCTGAGCAGCCGGCGAGGCTTAGCGCCATCAGCGACCAGTTAATCGCCGCCGGGCTAGAGACAGCGCTGCAGCACCACGATGCCCCAGCAGCGAATAAAATGCAGCTGCAACGGGCGCATGACGGCGAATACATCGACTCGCTGTTCAGCGCCGCTCCCAGTCAGGGCACCGTCTGGCTAGACGGCGACACGGCGATGAATCCGCACACGCTGCAGGCTGCATTGCACGCAGCCGGCGCGGCCATCAGGGGAGTCGATTTGGTCATGGAGGGGGCTGCTCAGCAGGCGTTTTGCGCGGTACGCCCGCCGGGTCACCACGCCGAGCGCAACCGGGCGATGGGTTTCTGCTTTTTTAATAACGTTGTTGTCGGCGCCGCCCACGCGCTCGCACACCACGGGTTGAGCCGTGTCGCGATTGTTGATTTTGACGTTCACCACGGCAATGGCACCGAAGATATTGTGGCCGATAACGACCAAATTCTGTTTTGCTCCACTTACCAACACCCTTTTTATCCGCACACAGCCGAAGTCGGACGGCACAAAAACGTGATCAACTGTCCCCTGCCCGCCGGCGCTGGCGGAGTGGAATTTCGTGCAGCCATCGAACAGCAGTGGCTACCGGCGCTAGAGCAGTTCAAACCCGAGTTGATACTGATTTCCGCCGGATTCGACGGCCACCTGCTCGACAACATGGCCGGCCTGGAACTGCTTGAAAGCGACTATGAATGGGTCACCCAACAGCTGTGCCGGGTCGCCCAGCGCCATGCTGAGGGCCGCGTCGTTTCCTGCCTGGAAGGCGGCTACAACCTGGAAGCCCTGGCGCGCAGCGTGGTTGTCCATATCAGGGCGTTCTTAACAGATTAAACAGTCGCGACGGAAAACGTGACCAGGACAGTCGATCACAATCAGCCTTCCTGCAGAGTCACCCAGCTGACCTCACATTCCCCCGCCTGAGTAGCGACAAAAGCAGACTGTTCAGAAATAGTGACTGAGATATCCATCGTGCGCTCGACCATGGAAGCCAACTGCTTTATCTGCTCAGTGTTGAATCGATAGACATCGGCCCGCAACTTGCCAAACTCTGCCTGCCCCTGGCTCCACCAAACATCCGATTTAGAATTGAAGCTATAAACCTTCACCGCCCGCGCCCGGTGGGTGGCTTTTTTAATTCGCTCGGGCAGCGGCTCGCCCAGGTCGATCCAGAGCTGCAACTCTCCATTGAGGGATTGGGCCCAGATATCCGGTTCGTCTGCCTCACTCAACCCTTTGGTGAAGGTCAGATGCTCGTCAACATTGATACAAAAAGCGATCACCCGCGCCATCATCCGCTCCATGGTTTCAGATGGATGCAGGGCAATGGTGAGGTTGAGGGTGTCGTAGACCTGCCGGTTGAGGTCCGAAAGGGAAATTCTAATTTTGTAAATCGTAGGTTTCAGGGCCACAGGAATGCTTGCTCAGGAATAATGATTAAGACGAAATAGGAGTACTTTACAAATCTTTACCTGGCAGACATCAACCAGAAATGCGTTACGCCTAAATTATGCCTGTCGCCGCAACGGGCGAATGACTCAGCAAACTTAGGAGTAGCTATTATGAATACTGAAAGCAGTGATAACACCAACCACCAACAAAAATGTTCGCGTAGCGACGCACGTAAACGCCACGGCTCATTGGCGCTGCTATTTGCGTTTTTCATTGGTGCCGGTTCAATGTTTGGGCTAACACATATGGGCAGCGCCCACGCCCATGGCCCATTCGGCCCACCGGGAGGGATGACTAATGGGATGGGGGAAATGGGGGGCATGGGATTTGGCGGCCCCGGCGAGTTCGCCGATGAGGACAAAAAGAGTCACTGGCAGAAGCGATTTGCAGCGATGCGCGAAAAAAGGTTGACGCATATGCTTGATGAGATTGATGCAACCGATCAGCAGCGTGAGCAGATCAAAGGGGCACTGAGCGACCTCAAGATTCAGGTGGAACCATTGCGGGCTGAAGGCAAAACCCATCGAAAAACAATGCGTAAACTAATGACCGCAGAGCAGATCGATGCCACTCTTATCGAGCAGGAGCGCCTGGCGATGATGGGCCTGGCCGACAGATTAAGCAGGCAGGTGGTCGCCGCTTTTACCGAGATTAGTCGCCTGCTTGAACCCGAGCAGCGTAAACAGCTTGCCGAGATGATGCAGAAAAGGTCTCATTAGTATCCGTTGTGTCTGATGATCAATTAAGGTCATCAGACACACCATTTTTTGTTGCGTGCATAATCAATTGAAAGCTAATTTACTATTAATTGAAGATGACCCTGAACTGGCGAAAATGCTGGTGGAGTACCTGGGCGCGGCCGATTTAAGGGTGGACCACGCCGCCACAGCCGCAGCCGGGCTGGGTCTGGCCCGCCAGCAAAATTATGACGTAGTGCTTCTCGACCTGACCTTACCCGACGGTGACGGGTTGGAAGTGTGCCGGGAATTGCGTTCGTTCTCAGGGGTGCCAGTGATTATGGTGACCGCCCGTGGCGATGAACTGGATCGCATTATCGGCCTGGAACTGGGGGCCGACGACTACCTGCCCAAACCGTTTAACCCGCGCGAGC
>QNFC01000357.1 GCA_003645395.1 Gammaproteobacteria bacterium | reverse complement strand
TTCAGCGAAGGTTTCCTGCCAGTCAGTATCCAGGGGGGATTCGTCAGGAATAGTGTTTGCGTCGCTAAGGTCAACTGCGTTGCCGGTTTCACTGTCTACTTCAGTGGTGTCCCCCTTTGTGTCACCAGTGACGGCACTGTTTAAATTTTCACTGATTTCGGGAGTCGAAAAATCGACACTTTCTGTCGAGTTCGTGACGGAATCATCTTCCACTTCAAGCAGCGGATTGGTTTCCAGCACCTCATTGATCTCTTGCTCCAACTCAAGGGTTGATAGTTGCAACAGTTTGATTGCCTGCTGCAACTGCGGGGTCATAGTGAGCTGCTGGGAAACTCTTAATTCCAGCGTCTGTTTCATCATCCTTCCTTGAGTGGTCGCGTAAACGCGGGTACTTACGACTGTCGGCCGGTGCGGCTAATGCTAAACGAACAAGCAAAAATCGTACCTTAATTTTTCAGGCTTAGGAAGTGACCATTCATAGGAATCTTTACAGGGAGCGAAGGTTTTGGGTGTTGGGATTGATTATGGCGGGGTTAGAGGTTGAAATGTTCGCCAAGGTAAACTTCGCGAACCTGCTCGTGCTGGAGGATGTGTTCTGCATCGCCTTCAGTAAGTACCCGCCCCTCATTAACGATATAGGCGCGATCACAAATCCCCAGAGTTTCGCGCACGTTATGGTCAGTGATCAGTACGCCGATGCCGCGTTCGGCGAGACCCCGAATAGTTTTTTGAATTTCGACCACGGTGATCGGATCTACCCCGGCGAAAGGTTCGTCAAGCAGAATGAACTGCGGTTCTATCACCAGGGCGCGGGCAATTTCTACCCGCCGCCTTTCTCCACCAGACAGTGCCTGGCCAAGGCTATCGCGGACATGGGTGACTTGCATTTCACCGAGTAGTTCTTCCAGCCGAGCTTCTCGCTGCTGGGCGCTCAAATCGTTGCGGGTTTCCAGTATCGCCATAATGTTATCGGCCACTGACAGTTTGCGGAATATAGACGCCTCCTGTGGCAGGTAGCTGATCCCACTGCGGGCGCGTTGGTGCATGGGCAGGTGAGTGATGTTGGCACTGTCAAGTCGGATCTCACCCGAATCAGCGCGTACCAGGCCGACGATCATATAGAAAGTCGTCGTTTTACCCGCGCCGTTGGGACCGAGTAAGCCAACGATTTCCCCTTGATTGACCTGCAAAGAGACGCCGTCGACCACCCGGCGGGAGCGGTAGGACTTCACCAGGCCACGAGTAACCAGTTTGCTCACTGGGCAGGACTCCGCAACAGGCAAACGAGCACTGCGGTACCGAGCGAGTTAATTGCTATTTCCGGGCAGCGTTATATGCACCCGCCCGCCGGATTCACTGCCACTTGCTGCGCGGGCTTTAATCTTGTCGGCCATCATGTCATAGACGATGTGTTCGCCCCGGAACTTCTGGTTGCCCTGTACGATTACCGCTTTTCCGTCGAGAAACATCTTGTTTGTTGTTGGGTCGTATTTAATACGTTTGGCCGTTGCCACGATGTCATCCGGTTTGTTGTCAGGTCGTTGTTGGAAATGGGCAGGTTTGCCAGTGGTAGTAATCATTTCAGTTACACCATCACTACTCTCGACAATCATGATGTCGCCAGTGAGCAATATGCTGCCTTGAGTCAGTTTTACCTTCCCGGTATAGGTGCTGATGCCTCTCAGGTCGTCAAGCTCGGCACGGTCTGCGGTTAAGTCGATGGGCTGTTTGCTATCGCTCTGCAGGGCGCGGGCGCTGCCTGGTGCAATAGCCATGACAATGCAAATGATCATGCCGGGGACAGTAGCAGGCAATGGCAGTGTCCCGATGCGCAATGAACGGCTGGCGATTAACTTGGTTACATTATCGAGGAGGTTCATAAATTCCATGCACGTTAGATAGCAAAATCAGAACCCCGGTGCGGCTATTCACCTGCATGCCAATGCCGGTAGTGGTGCCGCTGGGGCTAACAATTTTTACAGGGGTGTCCGTTTCAGCGTAATCGTCTTCGGGAAAAAGCAGCAGTTTATCCATTTCAGCTGTAACTTTGTCAGCATCGCTGTCACCCTGACTGACAATCACCACCTTATCAGTCAGCACCAGTTCGGTGCCCTCCTTATTGTTCCAGCCGCTAACGGCTGTAATCGTAATTGGTCCCTGTTCTTGCTGATATCGAACATACTTCGGGTGGTCAAATTCAGAGGTCGCATCATCGCGAAAATGTACCATTTCGGCAGCGGTCAGCTGATAACGGGGTTTGCCCCCGATATCGAGGGCAACGGTAGTGAAGTGGGTCGTCCAAAAATCAGGCCGGTGGGGGGGGGCATCGATTCCGCGTGACTGCTCAGCGGCCTGATCGTTGAGCAGCCACCAGCTTAGTAACAGGCCGGCCACCAGCAGAGCCTGCGGGTATCGAATCGGGAAAGATGATCGAAGATTGAAGTTCATTGATTAAAAATGACTGTGTCAATTAGCAGTCCAGCTCCTAATCTCTAGCGTGTCCGCGTGGCATCAATCAGCAGGTCGCAAACCTCGCGTACTGCGCCGTTGCCGCCCCGGGCGTCAGTAATCAGGCCAGCGACTAATTTGGCGCTGGCGTGTGCGTCTGCCACAGCCACCGGCAGGCTACAGCGCTGCATCACCGGAGCATCGGGTTCATCGTCACCGATGTAAGCAACCTGATTAGATTGGAGCCGCAGGCTGAGTAAAAGTTCGTCGTAAGCGGCCATTTTATCTGCCTGACCGGCGTAATAGTGG
>QNFC01000356.1 GCA_003645395.1 Gammaproteobacteria bacterium | reverse complement strand
CGGTTTCAGCCACGTAAACCCAGCGAGCAATATCAACCTGACCACAGGCCGGGTTTTCGTTAAGCGGTGCCGGGGCCTGCTCGCACTGCTGGCGGTAGAACTTGATTTGCTCGGCCAGGGTATCGAAGGCAGGTAGGGTGGAGAGCATCATGCCGAAACCGTGAGTGCCGGCAAAGCCCATGGAACGCTCGGTGCCCGCCGCCATGTAAATGGGCGGATGGGGCCGCTGCACCGGCACCGGGTAGAGTTGGTAGTCGCCCTCTACCTTGTAGCTGCCGTAGGTGCCCTGAAGGTTGACCTGACCGGTGTGAAACAGGTCAAGCATTACCTTGACTGACTCTTCCTGAATATCGCGGCGAGCATCAAAATCCACCCCGAAACCTTCACATTCGTAAGGCCGATAACCAGAGCCAATACCAAGAATAAACCGCCCACCGGTGAGGATATCGACAAAGCCGGTGTTCTCAGCCACCCGTACCGGATTGGAAAACGGCAGGGTCATCACCGCCGTACCGAGCTTAATGTTCGTGGTCTGCGGCGCCAGGTAGCCGATGTAGGTAAAGGGGTCGGGCATGATGCCGTATTTGTTACTGAAATGGTGTTCGGCAATCCAGGCAATATCGAAGGGGAAAACTCCGTTTAGATAATCAGAATAGAGCGCTACCGTAGCCCGTCTTTGCCTTCAATATCGGCAGCCGCCAAACCGCCGACCCGGGCGTGGACTCGTGGCCCGGTGCTCATGGCCTGAATCACCACCATTTCTTCCGGGCGGGGGCCGTCGTTCACACCGACTTCAATCGAATCAAAATGGCTGCGCACATAAACCGCGTTGATATGGGTGACCGGAATGTCGATGCGGGTGCCGACGCCACCGACTTTCTTGGTGGAGGGCACAATCGCCTTGCTATCACCGAGTAGTTCGCGCATGCCATAACCGCCCGGGACGTGCCAGAGCGCGCCGTGCTCCAGCTCCCCCGCTGCGCCGACAATGCTGCCTTTGCCGTAGGCCTCAATCGCCGAGACATCGCCACCGAGGGCGTCGATCAGCCGCTGGGCCATCTGTATACCCAGTGGTTTGAGCGCCTCCATCATCGGCTGAATGTCTGCCACGTAACCGCAACCGGCATAGGGGTTATGAATTACCGCCGCAATGGCTCCAATACGCCTCGGTGAGGCTGCCGGAGGACCCCCTTCATGGAAAATTTCCTCGGTCTGGATAACAAACTTTCTAACCTCGATATCCACTCGCTCCTCTCCCCTTCTTTGATTAAACCTCTAAAAAATATCGATTCATTCGCTGGCTTGTTTAAACAGCATAGAACCACCCGTCGAAGCTGCATCGACAACCGATTCCGGCATCGGCGCAGGAGGTAAATCGAGCCGCGCAGCGATGCCTTCAAGCTCCGGCGAAACCGCCGGGTAAAGTTGTAACGTTAATGGATCGTGACCGGGAATAATATGCTCGTCGGAGTCGGCTAATTCGGCGCAACGCCGCCACCCGGCAAACATATCCGCCACGTTATAGAGCACCGGAAACGGCCGTCCGGTTTGCATGTTGGCGTAAAAATGGCTGGCGTCGGATGCCAGCACCACCCAGCCGCGCTGAGTCCAGACCCGCACCACCTGCATGCCCATGGTATGGCCACCCAGGTGATGCACACTCACCCCCGGCGCCAACTGCTGATCACCCTCGTGAAACACCACCTTTTCCTGGTAGAGCCGACGCACCATGGCCACCACGTCTTCCACATTAAAAGCAAAACGAATGCCCTGGTGGAGCATGTGCCTGCCGGTAGCGAACTGCATCTCCAGGTCCTGCAAATGGACTCGGGCATTGGGGAAATCATCCAGCGTGCCGGCGTGGTCAAAATGCATGTGGGTATGATTAAATCTTCAACCTGATCAGCGTCAACACCGATCATCGCCAACCCCTCGGCGGGAGTACGCAGCAGCTGCCGCCCCCGGTTGCGGGCCTCATCTGCACCAAACCCGGCATCGACCACAAAGGTGTGGTCATCCCCCACCACCGCCCAGACGTAATAGTCCAGCGGCATGGGCGCGTCGTGGGGATCGCCGCCTATAAAGTGCTCACCTGATCGACCTTCCCGGTGGGCGTAACGCACGGCGTAGATTTGGTATTCCGGTGGAAGACTCATCGGTTTAGCTTGTTGACAGCGTTTCGGTGAGGGCTGCCAACCACGGCGACCTTACAAACCCGAACAAGCAAATAAGGGTCAGCTGATGCGCACCTTACTCACCACCAGGGTCGGCTCGATGTTGGTGTAGTTGGGCACATCGGCCATGATCTCGCCGGTGTTGGGTCCGAAGCTGGACTGAAAATCTTCGATAGTCTTGAAGTAGAGATGACCCATGGCGTGGTAAGGCGCGGGCTCACCAGGGGCGCCGCCGGCAAGTCCTTCTTCTGCGGCAATGCCGGTGCAGGCATCGCCGAGCAGCTTTTGCACCATCGGCATGTGGCTATCGCAGTAGTAACCGATATTGAACTCGCTGCCTTCACTGCGGGGGTAGATAACGCTGACCTTAATCATTTTTCCTCTCTCCTAATTATTAGCTGGCCTGGTTATTGGCCAATTAGATTTTCAACTACGTGACTATTAAGCCGTGACGACCCAAATAAAGCCACACCCAATGGCTAACTATTCACATTACCAGGCGGGTAAACAGTAAAGCGACCCGTTTGCGCAATATTAATTTGGAACCGCTACAGGTGCCTGCGTTGGTGTGTTCGCCGCCGATGACGG
>QNFC01000355.1 GCA_003645395.1 Gammaproteobacteria bacterium | reverse complement strand
GTCTTTTCCGTTGCCATTCCGTGGGTTCTGAAACCGCGGGTGGGCGAAAATTCACCCAATTTATGGCCGACCATGTTCTCCGTAACGAAAATCGGAACGAAGACCTTGCCGTTGTGGACATTGAAGGTGTGGCCGACGAATTCGGGAACAATCATGCAACTGCGTGCCCATGTTTTGATCGGAACCTTGCGGCTTGCCCCTTCCATGCTCCTTACCTTCTTGAGCACCTTGGCGTCGACGTAGGGTCCTTTTTTCAGTGAACGTGCCATAACTATTTCTTCCTCCGCTCAACAATATATTTGTTGGTCGCTTTATGCTTATCACGGGTGCGCTTGCCTTTGGCCAGCAGCCCCCACGGGGATTGCGGATGGCCACCACCGGAGGTGCGGCCCTCGCCACCACCCATCGGGTGGTCAACCGGGTTCATCGCCACACCGCGAACGGTCGGGCGGATGCCCAGCCAGCGCTTGCGGCCAGCCTTGCCCATCACAATGCTGCTGTGGTCCACATTCCCCACCCGGCCAATCGTGGCGTAGCAGTTGGTGCGGATCAGGCGGATCTCGTTCGAAGGCATCTTGATGTGCGCAAACTCGTCCTCGCGGGACATAAGCTGCGCCGACGTTCCAGCGGAACGAACCAGCTGGCCGCCGCGCCCGGCGATCAGTTCGATATTGTGTATCGCCGTGCCCACCGGAATCTTTGCGAGCGGCAATGCATTGCCCACCGAAGGTTCCGCGTCCGGTCCGGACATGATGGAACTACCCACCATAAGTCCCGCCGGTGCGACAATGTAGCGCTTTTCGCCATCGGTGTAGTGCAGCAACGCAATGCGTGCGGAACGATTCGGATCATACTCGATCGCGGCAACTTTGGCGGGAATGCCAAACTTTTCGCGCTTGAAGTCGATCACGCGGTAGCGGCGCTTGTGCCCGCCACCTTTGTGGCGAACCGAAATGCGGCCAGCGCTGTTGCGCCCGGCCATGCTCTTCTTGCCCTTGACCAACGAGCGTTCAGGCGTCGACTTGGTAATGTCGGCAAAGTCGGACAGCACCATGTGCCGTCGGCTCGGGGTATATGGCTTATGTGATTTCAAACCCATTGCAGTAAACTCCTTAGATCAGATTAATACTGTCTTCCTTATGCAAGGTAACAACGGCGCGCTTCCACGAAGCCGTTGTTCCGTAGTTGGCCGTACGAGCGCGCTTCTTCTTGCCTTTTCGGCGCATCGTATTGACGGCCATAACACGGACTTTGAAGAGTGCTTCCACTGCCTGCTTGATCTCTATTTTGTTGGCTTCCCTGGCCACGCGGAACAGATACTGGTTCTGCTCCTCCGAGAGGCGCGTGCCCTTTTCCGTTAACAAAACCTTCTTGATTACATCAGTTGAATTATTCATAGCGGCGGTTCCTTTATGCCAGACGGCTTTCCAGCGCTTCCATGCCGGCCTGGGTCACGATCACATTCTTGTAGCGCAACAGCTGGTAGGTGTTCGCCAGCGCAGCGGTCACAACCTCAACCTTGGGAATATTCCGTGCGGCCAGCAGCACATTGTCGTTGTGGGCATCGACGATGAACAAGCCACCGCGATCCAGACCCAGCCCCTTCAGAACGGCGGTGAACTCCTTGGTCTTCGGGGTAGAGACTGCCAGGCTTTCGATCACAGTGATCTCGCCCTGGTCGACCTTGGCGCTGAACGCGCGCTGGAAGGCCAGCTTGGTGACTTTCTTGGAAAGCTTCTTCTTATACTTGCGCGGGTGCGGCCCGTGAGCCACGGCACCGCCACGCCAGATGGGCGACTGCTTGTAGCCGGCACGTGCGCGGCCAAGACCCTTCTGCTTCCAGGGCTTGGCACCCGTGCCGGAAACGTTGGACTTGCTCTTGGTCGATGCCGTTCCAGCGCGCTGGTGTGCATTGTATGCAACAACCGCTTCGTGAACCGCTTGGTCGCCCCGGTCGAGAACGAGGAGATTGTCTGCGAATTCGTACTCGCCGACGCTGTCTCCCTTACTGCTTTTTAAAGGTAGTTTGCTCATGATCTTCCTCGTTTACTTCTTTTTGAGCGCTTCTTTGATAACCACAATGCCGCCAATCGCGCCCGGAATGGATCCCTTGACGAGAATGAGGTTTTCTTCGGGGCGAACCTGGACAATCTTGAGGTTCTGCGTGGTTACGCGCTTATCCCCCATCTGCCCCGGCATCTTTTTGCCCTTGAATACGCGGCCGGGAAATTCGCACATGCCGATCGAACCCGGACGACGGGTCCATCCGCCACCGTGGCTTGCACGGCCCCCGCCGAATCCATAGCGCTTGACCACGCCCTGACAGCCGCGGCCTTTTCCGGTTGCGACGATGTCGACATAATTGACACCCTCGAACGCGTCCGCACCAATCACATCGCCAATGGCGACTTCGGCCGACCCTTCCACGCGCAGTTCCCGCAGGATGCGCTTGGCAGAAACGCCCGCTTTCTTAAAGTGGCCCATTGCCGGCTTGTTCAAGCGCTGTTCCTTTTGATCTTCAAAGCCCAGCTGGACGGCGGCATAGCCCTCCTTCTCATTGTTCTTTTGTTGAACAACAACGCATGGCCCCGCTTCGATGACCGTTACCGGAACCGCAGCACCGGACTCGTCGTACACGGAGGTCATCCCTAGTTTTTTTCCAATTAAACCCTTCATCATAGCACCACTTAGATTTTGATCGTGATATCCACGCCAGCCGGCAGATTAAGCTTTTTTAGTTCGTCGACCGTCTTGATCGTCGGGTCGATAAT
>QNFC01000354.1 GCA_003645395.1 Gammaproteobacteria bacterium | reverse complement strand
TTTTTATTGCTAACAAGGCGAAAAAATTCAGCATAGCCGTAGCTACGATTAATTTTTTTAACGAAGTTAGCGGTTAAAAGAACAAAACTTGGTATGGCTATATTACGCTTGACTTGACACTAGTATTGGTTAATCGAATTCTAATCCTTTATACAACGAATTGAATAACCATATTGACAAACGGATGAACTTAAATGTACACCACTTGCGCTATAATCTAGTCCTCGACCCCAGGCCCAACCTGGATTCTCAAGAAGAGTAGTGGAGGACCACCAGTTGGTGTTAATTCCAATGGTGTTATAAAATGAGCCAGTGGATAAACGTCTTCCACCCGGAAGAGCTAAGAAGCCATAGTCGTCAGTGCCAAAATTACCATATTGAGTATCTTCTTCCCATCTGGGATGTTCAGTCGTATTGCAATCCCCACCCAAAGGTGAATTCACCTGTCGGCATGATTTTATATCGTTTCCAGGTGTGTCTGATCCACTTAGAAAATCAGTTAATATTGTCCACTCTTCGTCTTCCGGAACATGCCATCCAGTCGGACAAAGTCCATTTGGATCAGCAACTGCAAACCAGTTATACAATGCGCCATACGAGTCTTTCCATAAACTATCGTTGTCGTACCAGGCATATGCACCGCTTGTGAGGTTTTGCCATTCGGTGGGATCAATAACATTAGGGATTGGAACATTGTTGATGTATTCAGTGGCTTTAAGGTTTTCCGCCATCCAGCATTGGGTGCCTATTAAGGTTGTATTATAAACCTGGCCATCGCGACTGTCAGTTATTGGCTCTCCGCAAATCCAGGGAGTACTTTTTATACATCTGGCAGAATAAGCATAGGAAACAGGATAGTTCTCCGTTAATAAATTATCATGATCAACATTTACATATTTACGCCATGAATGATCCGGATCACTCTCTGTTGATGCCCAATAATTCGATGTTTTACCTTTATTCCAGAATTCACCTGAAGCATTCCTGTGGCCTCCCGGAATAGCAGAAAAACCGCTTTCGTTAGTTGCTCCGATATTGGGTGAATTCCAGAGAGCTAAATCTTTCATTTTTCCTCCAGCTACGGTATCACCTCCCAGGTATTCAACAAGCTGTGTCCAATCGTTTTCTGTTGGGAGATTCCAGCCATCCGGACAAATACCTTGTACTCCCTCGGATGATGCATATTGCATCATCTCTTCCCATTGATATAATCCACCATAAATATTGCAATTATTGGTGTCGTTATTATAACAGTACTTTTCAATTAATCCATTATCACTCATATCATCAACTCCATATATCATTGTACCAATATTCAGGCTTTCTCTCGTCCAGCATTGGTCTCCGATCAGCACTGTTTTATACTGTTTGTCTTCATAAACAATATAAGGTTGGTCCTTACAAGGAATACCCTCAATAATTTCGAAAGCATATGTTTGATCGCTTAAAGGTTCATCTTCTATAAAATCACTTCCTGCAATTTGCTCTGTTGTATTAGCGTAGCCAATGTACCTTAACTCATCGCCCAGAGTAAAAAACAAACCTGCAATTGCCTTTTCTGATCGGTAAGCAACCTGATTATTTTGAACACCTCCATAAACAAATCTGCATTGGCTGTTTTTATCTCTGTTCATGCTTATCATTTTAATGGTCTTTACCTCAGAGCTATTATATGCAGTTAAAATATAGTATTCCTGGTTTCCGGGATAAAAAGTAAATGTATGATCGCCCGGGGGAAGTTCATTTTCAAATAAACCAACCTCCTGCCCCAATAGGTTGCTAATTCGAATTTTAATACGATCTCGCTCTGGAACATAAAGATTAATGCTTGTTTGCTGCTGAAATGGATTTGGATAATTCTGGGATATCATTAGCTTATTATCCCGAATAGTTTCATTGCCTATTCCGGTTAAATAATCCAGCACCAATATATTATCGGGAGCATATATTGTGGTATCAGCTCCCTGAGTAAGATTTTCGATATAGATGCTATCGAGCATCACATTTTGTGTATTATAAACGGCATTAAATGTTAATTCAATGGTTTGACTAAATGCACTTAAAACAAGTCCAAATGCAAGTATCGAAAGAGATAGTTTTGTTTTCATAAGGCCAAAATTTATATGTTAGATACTTTATTAGGTTTTATGCCTCTAACTTGTTTGTCCTTACGATATTAAAAGAGTATTAAAAGTACGAATAAATCAATAACAAATAACACATTGTGAGCAATTTAAATATCTAAAATAGGTTTTTGACAACAGCGATTGCTTCTTTATTGTCATCCCTGTTGAGCGCTTTCAATATCTGCTGTTTCTCCAACTCAGATAGATGAAAACTTAATGAAATAGGCTCTTCGTCATTTTGCAACAATTCAAAATTAACCCACTGTATTTCTACACCTAATAAACGATTCGCGTTTTCGAACATCTGATCTTGATTATATTCCTGAACCCTGCCAAAATTTCCATAAATATTACCGATCGGTGATTTTAACCGATTAAAAACGGAGGGAATAATGGCCTGTGGTTCAAATGATTTACTCTTGTCACGAATTTGAAGAACTACTACTTTTTTTATGTTTTTTTTAAACCAATCATCCAACGAATTTAAAAATTGAAAGCTTGTTTCAAGCCCGTAATTATCGCGTATTCCAGCATCCATCACTTCAATTTCGGGGTCAGATGGTAGGGTTACAGCCGGCAAAATATAGGGGAACGTTGCATTCATGCGTAAAGCGCTTAAAAAACGCAGACTATCTGCTTTCTGGTTTAAA
>QNFC01000353.1 GCA_003645395.1 Gammaproteobacteria bacterium | reverse complement strand
GAGAGGATTTGGTTGGCCAACGTTGGGAAATTAACAATAGATTGGAGAGGTCGTCTGAACCACGTTTTTTAATGCGGATTGTTGAGGGCGAGCCCAACAGTCATTCGCAAATTCGCTGCCTCGTGCAAATTGGCGACAGGGCGCTGTTTGAGTTGCGGCCGATCACCGGCAAAACCCACCAGCTACGGGTACACATGCAAACCCTGGGCTGGTCGATTTTGAATGATCGCTACTACCCAACCCTGCAGGCTGAATCGGCGGATGATTATTCGCGACCACTGCAGTTGTTGGCAAAAGAGCTGCGTTTTGTAGACCCGGTCACCCAGCAGCCGAGGGTGTTTATTGCCGACCAGCAACTGAGTATCCGGCCGTAAAACTCATTCATAACCGTGATAGAGCTATCTGCCTGGGAGAGGCTAACCGTAGGGGTATTCGGCCTGACGGGCGTCATATCGTAGGGTCAGGCACGGCACTAGTGTTTTGATGGAGGTGATTGCCTCTTGAAGCCGGCCCACCGAGTTGGCTCTTACTTTTAACTCCCGGAGGTGCTTGGTAATCGCCTTGTCGATGTTTTGGTCCGCCGCGCGGTAGATCTGCCAGGCCAGTTCGTGTGCATGGCTAGCGCCCTGGTATTTTTTCAATTCTGCTTCAAGTCGCGTTACCTGCTGTTCGAGTACAGCCAGCATGGCTTTTTCGTCGGCGCTGGTCAGGGCTTCGCTGCCATCACTGTGTTGCTGGTAGAGGTTGATCACGGTCATTACGTCGCCCTGCTTGCGGGCGGTTAGTAGTTGTGCCATCAGCTGGTGCTTGGTGAGCCGGCGGTCGGGATCCGTTTCTTTGTCCGGGTGTAAGGCGCTGGCGGCGAGGCGGAACAGACGTTTGAACGTGTTGTTATCCAGGTGGGGTGCGTCGGCTTTGGCTGCATCGCTGGTGGTCTGCTCAAAGCTGGCACTATCGGGATCATCGGTTGGCTGGTCTGACCATTCATCGTCCTCGTCAGAATCTAGCGCCGCGCTCATCGATGCATGCAGCGTCGACCGGAGCTTCTCCCGAGCCTGTTGGTAGGCTTCATGGGCAGCTTGCTGATACGGGTCGTCAGGGTCGTCGATAATCGGGCCCGGGCCGAGTTCGGTATCGACGATCTCTTCAATCGTGGCCGCCAGGTCCTGTTTGACTGCTTCCCGCTCGGCCGCTGCGTCGGCTTCCTGGGCATCCAGGGCATCGTGAAACTGTTCAGGCAGGGGCTTGGGGTCTTTACTGTCGAGGGTTACACCGATACGAAAAGCCTCATAGTGGGCAAGGGCGTCTTGAACCGGTTGATTGATCAGGCCGAGTGGGTGAAGAATCTGCAGGTTGTCATGAATCCACTCGTGAAGTTCTTCTCGGTGCCAGTCGTTGAGGGTTTTCCTGCGGCCAAATTTTAGTAATTTGAGCAGCAGCACGGCGTTGGCGCCGGCCGATCTAATTTCCTCGGGCAGAACATCAAGCCGAACCCGCTCAGCAAGTTTGTCTAATGCCTGATCGCGTTGAATCTGTTGCTGTTGAAGCTGCTCGGCCTGGCGCCAGAGTGACTGAAAAGGGGAAGACTCTTTGGCCGGTTGTGCGCGGGTAGATAGTTTGCTCATGGGTTGTTTTTTAGGGCTGCATGAAAAGGGTTTTATGAAAAACCGAGGGCTAGGGGCGTAGTGATGATTGGTCGTTGCCGGGCAGGGTCTGGATTTTGTCTGGATAGAACTGGATTGGAGTTGGAACCGGGACTGGTGGCCGTTTTTTTAAGGTATTCTTGAATTGGTCAGGAACGAGCCCCTATCAGCAACGCGCCCCTATTTTCGCACGCCCAATTATTTGCCGCCATGCTGGTGGCCCAGGAATGAGCTTTTGCCAGGGTTGGAATTTTGACGGATAAACATTCTCAAGCAGCACTCGATGAAATTGAACAGGTGACGGTGGGTCATTACCAGGCCAGTGCCGACTCGTTCTGGCAGGGCACTCGCGATCACGATGTGAGCCAGAATATAGCCGCTTTCCTCGATCATCTGCCTGCGGATAAGTCGCTGGATGTTCTTGATTTAGGCTGCGGCCCCGGGCGTGACCTGATCACTTTTGCCAGCCTCGGCCACCGGGCCATTGGCCTGGATGGCAGTCGAGCATTTGTTGAAATGGCTCACCAACATAGCGGTTGCGAGGTTTGGCAGCAGCAGTTTTTGAGTCTGCAGTTGGGTGAGCACTGTTTTGACGGTATTTATGCCAACGCTTCGCTGTTTCATGTACCCAGCCAGGAATTACCAACGGTATTAAGCCAGTGCCACCGGGCGCTAAGAATCGGCGGTATTCTGTTTATGTCCAACCCCCGTGGTGATGCTGAGGGGTGGCAGGGCAACCGTTACGGTAATTACCGGCAGCTGGATGTCTACGAGACCCTTCTTGAACAGGCCGGTTTTACCCTGTTGGACCATTACTACCGACCAGCGGGTCAGCCCCGTGATCAACAGCCGTGGCTGGCGATTATTTCTCGGCGCTAAATCAGCAGTAGATTTGGTGCTGCTATGCAGTAGTTCTGCCGTCGGTAGCTTGCTCAAGGGAGGTTACTGCTCGGCGTGTTCGCTGATGCCGAGCACCTCGCTAAGCCGGTCCGGGTTGGTGGTGTATTCCACACCGGTGACCTTGAGCGTATCCAGACTGATCAACGTGACCGCGTTGGGTTGCCGTGGCAGGTTGGCCGTGGTGGAACCTTCACTATCGAGCATGATTAGATAGGGCCGTTTGCGCATGGCCGGG
>QNFC01000352.1 GCA_003645395.1 Gammaproteobacteria bacterium | reverse complement strand
GTGGTGCTGAACCCGGTTCGGGCTTATAGGGTCGCGCAAGTTGCCGATAGCGACGGCCGCTGGCTTAGACATTAAGTTATTATTCAACACAGTACACGAACCCCAAACAGGCGATGGCGGCAGCTTATTCCTCGGGTGACTACTCGATGAAGCAGATCGCTGACTGGTTTGGTGTTCATTACTCGACCGTTAGTCGAGCGGTCAACACAAAAACACGGCGATGTACCAATGCCCTTAGCTGCAGCCGATGTTATTAACCCCAGCGGTCAGCTAAGATTGAGGTCATGAAAACTCAAATGGCTCGATCTCATTCCCAACGGTGGTGCAGCCTGCTGATAGCAGCGTGGTTGGTTGCCGGCAGTAACGCCACAGCGCAGCCGGTCAACGATGACACTACCCGGTTTTTCACCCAGGTGCAGGTCACTCAAGGCGCGGAGGTTTTTAAACAATCCTGCGCCGCCTGCCACACAGTAGATACCCCAGGTGCCTTGCCAGATGCGCTGGTGGGTAAAAAATTCATCCGCCGCTGGCATAGTGTTGCTGATCTTTACCACCGCTCCCGCTGGATGATGCCCGCCGATGCCGTACTCAGTCTGGAGGTCGACGCTTACCTGGCGGTCACCGCCTACCTGTTAAACGCCAACGGATTTCAGCCCGGTAAAACCCCGTTGGTAGAAGACGATGCGGCGATGAAAAAAATGGTGCTCTCCCCGGTTGAGCCTGCGCTGTCCAGTTCGGCAAACAGTCCGGCAGACGGCTTCTACACCGCCGCCCAGGCCGCGCGCGGCATGCATTACTTTGAAGGCTCCTGCGGTACCTGCCATTCGGTTACTCCTCCGGCGGGAGTGGAGCTGGAACGGGCACCCGGCATGGGTATTCAAATGGGCAGCTACCTGATGGTATTGCCCCTTGACGGAAATCGTCCCCTGTTCTACCGCGATAACGTCGGTGATTTTTATTTAAAAAGCCGCACCAGCATGCCGGTGGAATACCCCAACGGTCTCGGCGAGCAGAGTTACCTCGATATCGTTGCCTACGTGCTACAGGCCAAAGGGTTACCCGCCGGGCCAAACGAGTTAACCGCCGATCTAGCGGCGATGCGCGCAATGACCCTGGTAGAAGAGGGGTTCACCCCGCTATTCAATGGTCAGGACCTGAGCGGCTTTAAATTTTTGCTCGGCAATGCCTGCACACCCGCACCCCAGGGCTGCGGGTCAACGCAACCTGGCACCACCTTCACCGTCAACAAAGGCGCCATCCACATTTCCGGTCGCCCCTCCGGCTATCTTTATACCGAACATAAATACCTGGATTTCACCCTGCGACTGGATATGCGCTACCTGCCCTACGACGGCATGAAATCCGCTGCCGACTATTACAACAACACCGGCATCGTGCTGTTCATTACCGAGCACCAGGTTTGGCCAAAAAGCCTGGAAGTGCAGGGCCTATACCGGGAGGCGCTATCAATACTGCCCATCGATAATCAGGCAAAATTCACTTTCAACAAGCACCTGCGCGACACTACCATGCGCCCGCTGGGTGAATGGAACTCGATTGAAATAGTCTCCAGCGCCGGTGAGGTACAGGTATCCGTTAATGGTCTATTGGTGACCACAGTTACCGAACATGAATTCAAACTGCCAGGACACATCGGAGTGCAGTCCGAGGGGGCAGAAGTCTATCTGCGCAATATTCGGATTCGAGAGGAGTGAGGGCTATGGGAGATGGCCCGGGTCGCGCGGTGATTTGGTTTTGCCGTCTATGGCGGCACTAAGGCCGAGAAGGAGAGGTGGATGGATGAGGCGCTGGGAGTTAAGTTATTGAAATATAATGGGTATGAATAAGACTTGGCGCTGTTATTCAGCGCCTGGGTTATACGGCAGCAGTCTAGCTGCCCTACAATCCTACTCTGTATAGTTAACTGTTAGCTTATGAGTACGAAAAAGGATTCTAATGGAAATAAAATTACTATTAACATTCATTGGCGGTTTAGTTACTGCATATGTGACGTTGTGGAATGCAGAGCGTAAAATTGCGATTGATAACATTACAAAAGAAAGAGCTAAGTGGCGTGATAAAATCAGAGAACTTGCATTGGAAGTTCATAAAGCAATTGAGTTAGAAGATGCATTGAAATTATCGGAATTAAAAAACCAGTTTCGGTTAAACCTGAACCCTACTGATGAAAAAGATAATAATATTCTTGCTTTAATAAGTTCGGTTGAAAAAGATAAACACAAACAAGCAGAACAATTTTCTCTCTGTGTTTCCTATTTATTGAAGCATGATTGGGAACGAGCAAAGCTAGAATCTAAACCTTTATTTAAACGTCTTGCATTTCTTCATTCTAAAGAATCAGAAATAACAGATTCATCGAAGGTTATGGTGAAGCTTTTCTACAAAATTTTTTATCATCCTAAAAGAGCTGTTTGTGTTAATGAAAGTAAAAAAAGCTAACAATCAAATCCACTT
This sequence comes from Gammaproteobacteria bacterium, assembly GCA_003645395.1. Classification (GTDB taxonomy): domain Bacteria; phylum Pseudomonadota; class Gammaproteobacteria; order Immundisolibacterales; family Immundisolibacteraceae; genus QNFC01. The sequence goes on along the minus strand of QNFC01000352.1, from coordinate 305 downwards.
GACCGTAAAAAGCGTCACAAATTTTGCAAAAAGACGCAAAATTTCTACCCCTTTTTACGGCAAGTCATTTAGGCGTTATATAGTTTTATGAAAAGGTTATTACTGGTTCTGATTTTATTTTCAAGCAACTCTCTCGCTGGCTCCTGGGGCCCTGATCTAATCAAGTTCAGCTTAGAGAGTGGTCCGAGTAGTGAAACGATGATTTGGATATCCGGATTTTCATATTCAGCCACAGCTTTTTATCAGCGGTGCGGTGGATTGGAGAGGACAAAGAGTATCGGTTCAAAATACTTAATAGAAATACT
>QNFC01000351.1 GCA_003645395.1 Gammaproteobacteria bacterium | reverse complement strand
TGGAGTTTGGGCTGGGCTTCCTCCTCTTCCTGGCGCTGGAGTTTGGGTTGGGCTTCCTCCTCTTCCTGGCGCTGGAGTTTGGGTTGGGCCTCCTCTTCTTCCTGGCGCTGGAGTTTGGATTGCACCGGATCAATCGATGATTGCAGAGACCCAGCAACCGGCGTGAGCTTTGCCTGGGGCTTTCGAGTAATCAGCCGACTAATCGTGGGCGCGACCCTCTGGGTCACCGCCGCAGAAGGGCCGCTCGACTGGCCACCGGTTATACGGCCAGCAGTGCGGTCAGCTTCCTGTTCGTAACTATCGCCGGCCTTGCCGACCGTCAGCTTAGTCTGGACCGGACTAGCTGCAGCAGTGGAAGCCCGCTCACTGGTTGCTGCGTGCGCTGCTGTACTCACTGCTCAACCTCCCGGCAAAACATTCATAGTGTCTTGCCCTCTTTTTGCACTTCTCTACGCACCCCTTCGACCACGTCGTGATTACGAATGGTTTTGCTGTCAGCTTCCAACGCCATTAGCGAGGCGTACCGCACTGCATTCATAATCGCGCCGCCGGATACTTCAAAATCCTGGGCTACCTGCTTCAACGAAAGCGCCGGTTCCAGATCACATTCGGCAGAAAAAGCCCCGGACCAGAGCTGTTCCCGCTCGGCAGGCCCCGGTAAAGGAAAGTGCACCAGCGCCTGAAATCGACGAGTGAAGGCATCGTCAATATTGCCCCGATAATTAGTGGCGAGAATCACCACTCCGGGATAATCCTCGATACGCTGTAACAGGTAGGAAACCTCCTGGTTGGCGTACCGATCATGAGCATCACTAACATTAGTGCGTTTGCCAAACAGCGCATCGGCCTCGTCAAAAAACAGGATGCAGCTCATATTCTCTGCCCGATCAAAAATCCGCTCGAGGTTTTTTTCAGTCTCACCTATATATTTAGAAACCACGCTAGACAGAGAAATACGGTAAACATCTTTGCCGACTCGTTTGCCCAGCAGGCTCGCCGTCAGCGTTTTGCCAGTTCCGGGTGGGCCATAAAACAGGCATTTGTACCCAGGCCGCAACCGTTTGGACAGGCCCCAGTCGTCCATCAACACTGTTTCGTGGCGAACCCAAGCCTCTAGTTCGGTCAGCTGCTCAAGCGACTTGGCTGGCAGCACCAGCTCATCCCACTCCATCTCACTGGAGATTAGCCGGGCCGGAAAATCCCGACTAAAATCCGGCTTGCGCAGTTGACCAACGGTCAGGTAATCAACGATTTCATCGGCCAGCGCTAACTGCCCGGCGGCAACCGGCTCACCCGGTTGAGGACTATCAAGTTTGAGAATGTTGTGGCGACTGAAAATATGATCGCGGTCAAATAGCTGCTGTGCAGAGAGCCGCATTGACAGATCATTGCCGGCGACAACAAACAGCACGGTTTCACCCGTCGGTAGAAATCCACCATGGCTCTTGCCGTGCGCGCCACCAAATTCGGTAAACCCCCGGTTCAACCGCTCGTTAGGCTGCTGAAACACATCCAGTAACTGGGGTCGTAAATGCGGCGCCAGCGCCAGGCAAATAGCTATTCGCTCTACCGTACCTAACTGATAATGGTGAATAAACTCAGCGTAGGCAGCAGTGGAGTCGTCAACCGCTGGAATCGGCACCTCTTCGACCGCTTGCCAGCGGGACTCCTGACCAAAATGCAGGTCGATACGCGCTTCAATCACCTGGGTAAGCCAGGTCAGTTCCGCCTCGATGAACTCGGCATTAACTACCATCGGATCAAGCTGCTCTTTCACCACTCTACCCTCAGCGGCTGGTCCATCCAGGGTAACCGAATCAAACCAATCCCCCAGGGCAGGCTGTCCAATAAGATATCGTGACCCGAACGGTTAACTATCAGCAGCCAGCCCAGGTCATCTTTAGAGAGCCTGCCAGAGCGCTGCAGAAAAGCCTCACGCAACCCGGCCGGAGAGGTGTTTTTGAGCGCCTTCCAGTGCTGAATTAATGAGTCCAGTAGATCATTCAGTTCTACCAGCTCGACCTCGGTCAGGTCGAGCTGGGTGGCAACCGGCTCATCTATCGGCCAGCCACAGAGTATTTTGTTGAGTACTAAGTGGTTCTCGGGAAATTCAGCCGCGCCAGTCACTAACTGCTGGAGGATTAAAACCCCCCGCTCCTGCATTGGTTCGGACAAAAACCCGCGGCTATCGGCAAGACCAAGCTGGTCGAAAAGACGAGGCAGATAAGGCCATAGCAGTACCAATCCGGCATTTTCCAGATAGATGCCTTCGGCTAACTCAACCACTGCGTCTTCCAATCCGGCGACGGATCTACCCTGCCTGGTAAGTTCTGTATCGCGAGCCAGAATGTTGGCATCGCTTGTACCGCTGCCAGCAACGCCAGTCACCCCTGTAGTATCCGCATCGCCATGCAGCGCAACAGGAGCAGGAACAATGGGTACCGATTCTACCGCCTCGGAATCGGGCCGTTTAATGCCGGAATCAGACTGCAACTGCCTATCGTCAGGGCGCGTAAATTCCCGCATTAAGTTACCGTTACTGCCGCCCGCGGTTGGCAGAATCCCCAACTCGGTCAGCCGTCGCCGTAACGGTGCACTGGTAGAAAGCACTCTTTCGGCAGCCTGCACAAATTTCGAGGCGGTTTTTGACGAACCGCCCCCCGCCAGACTAGAGGCTAATTGCTCCACCAGAAGTGAGAGTACTGCCCCAATATCGACTGAAGTCGCGGGTGAAACCCGAATCAACTCAATGAATAATCGTTCTCTCGTCACCAGCCGGATG
>QNFC01000350.1 GCA_003645395.1 Gammaproteobacteria bacterium | reverse complement strand
TGCCTGCTCTGGTTGAACTGTCCGCACAGAGCCTCCACGGTTTGCCGCTTCGCGCGAGCCTGTCTGATCCACGAGCTGCCGCTCGCCGCGGACGATGCGAAGGAGCATCCTGCACGGACTTGGCCTACGACGTTATCGAGATGGCCTTCGACGGATGTCTAGTCATGGCATTCGTAGGCAAGGAAGAGTACTGGGCAGATCTCGACGCAATGTACGCACGCACCCACACGTTTCTTACCCCTGGCATGGATGATCGGCTAGGGCCCTATCAGCCGGACCTGCAGTACCGCGTCATACAAGACGGGCTCTGTAGTGAGGACTGCTGCCCATCCACGTGGGCTCGCGTAGCGATCGAGACCGGTATGATTCAGTGGAGCGGCTTCGCTATCAACCGGGAGACTCTCCAGGCCACGCCCCAAGAGAATGGAGTGGAACGACGCTTCTGTCGTGACTGCTACACAGAGACCGCTGGAATCGTGATGCGCGACATGCGCGAATGCGGCGTTGACGTCGACGACCTGCAAAGAGCGCTGAAGTCAATTGAAGAGAGATAGCTCAGATGAACCAGAGTGTCTGCAGAACTCCCCCGAGAGCACAGGCAGTCTCCCAAGAGACAAGTCTAACCGCCCGCTGCAGCCGACGCCGGGTGGTTCAGTAGTGGTTTGCGGAATGCTTAGCCGGCGCGGCTGAGCGGGAAGGTGTTAGGCAGAGATGAGGAGCAAGGTGGTGAAGTCTCGGGCAATCTTGTGGGTTAGTCTTGTGGCAGCACTCTCTCTCACTTCAGGAAAGGCTCCGCTGGATCTCGAACTTCCGGAGATAGAGCTGAATACCGAGCCTCGGCACCCCAGAGTCGAATTGCTACCCGTCCATCTGGAAACGAAAGGGCCCGTCTCTGTAAGCTTGGGTGCGTACTTCTACTTCATGTCTTCAAGTAGCGAGCCACAAAGATACGCACCGGGATTCAGTCTGAGAGTTGAAGCGCACTCGTCACAAGCGGTTTCCCCGAGCATGTTTGACTCCGTTGCAATCAGGGTTGACGAAAACATGATTCGCCCAGCCGCCTTGTGTGAAATGGACTGGGATCCGCCTGCAGACATGTCCGGACCCCACTTTCGCCGCGTGGGGCGCCGTCAAAACGAGTCTTGGTATGTGGGCAATGCAGAGCTCATCACACGAATCGCAAACGCGCAGTCTGGATCGGTGATTGTGTACTCCAGGCAAACGCAGGTGGAGTTTCAATTCACGCGTCAGAGCAAATTCAACTTCTGGGTATTCGCGAAGCGTACGGTGCCCGGGTTTGATTCAGATGCAGCATGGCAGTGAATTGCCTAACCACCCGCTGCAGCCGCCGCCGTGGTGGTACATTCGGTTTGATGGAGTCGGTCAGCCGGCGCGGCTGAGCGGGAAGGTGTTAGATGGTAACTGGGCTTGAGGGTGCACTATGAAACTCTTGAGATTCTTGGTGGCGATAAGCCTGCTCGCGGCTTGTGGTGTTGGTTGCAGCGAAGACGAATCTGCGCCGCTCACTCCAACCCCTGGCGTTTCCATCCTCGTCGCCGAGGACACATACTCCAAGCAGAGCGCCCGGACAATCAAGGCAGTTCTGGTGAACCTTTCCCCAAACCCGGTGTATCTCCTCACGTGTCACGGCAACTGGACAATTGAGCGACAAGACGACACGGGAGAGTGGGTCAATCTTGGGGGTTGGTACATAATCTGCTTCGGACCGTCTACGCCGTACCCAATCGAGTCGGGGAGCTATTCGGAAGTACCCCCCCTATCGCACTACCCACACTGGGAGAGTGGTTCTTTCCGGATTCGTGTGGAGGTGTATGGTGATGATAGTGCCAGTCAACTCATCCCAGAGGACCAAAGAGTCTCGGCGCCTTTTGAGATAGTTGACTGACTCAATGCTGCGGTGGCATCTAACCACCCGCTGCAGCCGTCGCCGTGGTGGGGTTTATGATTGACGGAGCGCTTAGCCGACGCGGCTGAGCGGGAAGGTGTTAGATAGAAGTGGGCTTGAGAAGGGAACTGCACATGAGATTCCGGATTGTCATTCTAAGCATTGTGTCTATCGTATTCATCGGCTGCGGATCTTCTACCGAGCCAGGGGAAACGATTACATATCGTGCAGGTGCTCAGGACGAATTAGCATTGCCCGTTGAGCCTGCTTCGCCTGACAAGTCTTTCACGGACTACCTTGATGCCAACTGGCCCCAGTCGTTTACGAAACAGTTCGACGAGATAAGTGAGGACACAGCCCTAGCGCACACGTTTTCTGGGTGGTTTGGAGAAGTATCAGGCGCGACGCTTCACGTAGGGCTGGGACCTGGTTCGCTGGACAATGACAGTATCCGTCTTGGGCTTCTCCCACAGAACTCGTTTGAAGATGGGTTCAAGTATTGGGTAACGCTTCGCCATGCTGCAGGAACTGAAGAGTTGGATGAGTACACCGTGTTGACCTTTGATCTGGCGAATCTTCCCGAATACGCCCAGTTTCACGAGAACATACTTGCCGAACTTACGGATGGAACGTTGGAGGTCTTAGTCGAAGATGACACGGCGATTGACTTCATTACTCTAGAGATTCGTCAGTGACGATGGGGGACTATCTAACCACCCGCTGCAGCCGACGCCGGGCGGTTCGTTAGTGGTTCACGGAGCGCTTAGTCGGCGCGGCTGAGCGGGAAGGTGTTAGATTTCGAAGGGTTGTATATGTACCTGATGTACATTGATGAGAGTGGCGATCCAGGCCTTATCAATTCGCCAACTAGGTATTTTATTCTGACGGGCCTAGTG
>QNFC01000349.1 GCA_003645395.1 Gammaproteobacteria bacterium | reverse complement strand
CGTAGAAGCTTTTCACAAGTATCCATAAACTCTTTAGGCGACTTCTTTCTAGAAGCAAGCAAGATAACCCTATTTCCACTTTTAGTCGTTATATTTGCGATCTCTACTTCATTTGTATTTCATTTTGTAGAAGCGTTCTCGCTCACAAAATAAATACTAAATTCAACGTACTCACCTTCACCTGGAGAATCAAACCAGATAGCTTTTTTACTTTTCTCCTTCATCGCTATTCTTCGACTGCCAAGAGATGTTCGAGGAACAATAATAGACGGACCTCTGGTAACGCCCTTTGTGTGTTCAAGCGGCCTATTCCACTTTTTCGCTCTCCGATTCCCATCTTGAAAAGTGGCTCCAGATTGTTTAGTAGCTGCCAAACTCCACACTCCACTCTGGTGTAGACTAACTTTAAAAACACCCATAGATTGACCAGAGGCACCGAGATATACGTCATTTCCATTTATGACTAATCTCCACAAACCAGAAAAAGGCTTTTCAGGTGTGCCAGCACAAAATCTTATAGTTTTCTTCTTACCCATTTTAATATCTGGTAGCTTTTGTTGTACGGCGTTCTAACTGCTTAATTAGAAGTGAAAAAATGGGGTCAATTCTTGCAATCAAGCATTTTCTCCCTTCCGCACCGCTCGGCTCACTGTAGAGTAGAAAAACCACCAAGGTCAGATCCAACCAAACCACATTTCTCACTCACCGATTGCCAGCCTATCAAGAAATGGCAAACAACTCCCACCCAAAGCTCAATTACAGTGTGACCAATTACGGTGACAGTTCAATTACGGTGACAGATTAATAAATACCGTTATTTCAACAAGATCAAGGCAAGTTCTAACGTTCCAACACTCAACCGGGAACCGGAAACCCGGAATTAGTGGCCGTAATCCCACCATCCACGACTAGCGTGGTGCCATTGATATAAGACGCCCCCGCTGACGCCAGAAACACCGCCGGGTGAGCCATTTCTTTCGGCTCCGCCATTTTTTTCATCGGTGACAGGTCGCCGAGCTTTTTCATCTCACCTGGCATCCGTTCCAGATAACCGCGCGCTCTTGGTGTCATCGTAAAACCGGGGCAGGTAGCATTGGTACGGATATTATCTTTGGCGAAATCAGCGCCCATGCTGCGGGTTAGCTGAATGACCGCGCCCTTGCTGGTGGAACAGGCAGCATCGCGGGGGCTAGCGATCACCCCCATGATCGACGCCACATTAATAATGGCGCCGCCACCGCGTTTGCAGACTTCCGGGATGACGTATTTAGAGCAGCGCGAGACTGAACGGACGTTGGTCTCCATAATCAGATCCCAGTCCTCTTATTCGGACTCCTCGACATCTTTAAACAGGTTGGTGCCGGCTACGTTAAACAGGGCGTCGATTCCGCCCAGCTCGGCTACCACCGCCGGTTCCATCGCCTTAATCGCCTCAAGATCCGTTACGTTCAACCCGATGGCCATCGCTTTGACGCCCCGATCTACTGCTGCTTTCGCTGCCGACTCCGCCGCCTGTTTATCGATATCAATCACTGCAACATGACCGCCTTCTGCAACCCACAGATCGACAATAGCCCGGCCAATTCCCGCACCCCCGGCAGTAAACTACCGCTACCTTACCTTCCACCCCTGATAGCTCATAAACTTCCTCCCTCTCTTGCTTTTGTAACGAGTGGCCAATTATAACTAAGCGGGGGGAGCAGGTCTTGCAATGCAACATTTCATCTCAGCTGAAATAACAATCCGCGTCCACATCTCAGGTCGCTATCGAGTCTGCAAATAGTCATCAATCACCCTCAACAAAGCATCGCTCTCCGACTCTGTCCCCACGGTAATCCGCAATTTATCCCGCAACCGTGGCTGATCGAACCAGCGCACTAATATCCCCTGCTGTTTAAGCGTCTGGTAAAGCTGTTCCGCTTTGCCAGCGCCTGGAATATCCACCAACAGAAAATTCGCCTGACTCTGTGGTGCGTTCATCCCCCGCTTAGCCAGTTCGGCAGATAGCCGCTGCCGCTCATCACGCACCTGTTGCCAGCTCTGGTGGGCATATTCCTGCGCACCCAGAGAGGCGACAGCCAGTGCCTGGGAAATCACGTCCTGGTTGTAGCTATCACGGACTTTATGCAGGCCAGCAATTAGATCGACATTACCTATGCCGTAACCAAACCGCAGCCCGGCCAGAGAGTAGCCTTTGCTGAGGGTGCGCAAAATCAGTACGTTGTCGAATTGTGCTATCAGCGGTAGTACGGTGTGTTTGAGTCCCGGATCAACAAAGTCCACATAGGCTTCGTCGATGAGTAGTACGCCGTTGAGCTCTTCTGCGATACCGGCCAGTTCATCGGCAGAAGCAAGACGGCCGGAGGGCGCGTGGGGGTTGACCACTAATCCCAGGGGTACTTGCTGGGCGTTGAGCTGAGCGGCAAAATCGCTTGGTAGCGCCCAGTCATCACCCCTTGGCACTTCAAACACGGATGCGCCGTGGATGTCAGCCAGCACCGGGTAGAGTGAGTAGCTTGGCCGGGTGACTCCGATTGCCTCGCCCGGCTCAACAAAGCAGGTTAATGCCAACCGCAGCAACTCATCGCCGCCATTGGTAGCGATGATGTTCTCCAAGTTTACGCCGTGCAGGTTCGCAGCAACCTGACGAAATTCATCGGCCATCGGCGATGGGTAACGCCGCAGGGATTGCGGATCGACATTGCCCAATGCGGTGAGCACCTCGGGCGCTGGCGGATAGGGGTTCTCGTTGGTGTTGAGCTTAATAATGTCGCCGCCCTGGGGCTGTTCTCCGGGGGCATAGGCATGCAGGCGCTG
>QNFC01000348.1 GCA_003645395.1 Gammaproteobacteria bacterium | reverse complement strand
GTATTTATCTCATTAACAACAAACCCTATTCTCATTGTTTTACTCTTTTATCAGGTCAGCAACAGCGAGCCCGCGCCGCAAAGCCCTGAGGCGCGGCTGTGCTTCTGTGCTATCCAGGTAAGCAGGTTTTAAGGCCGGTAGTTTTAATACCTTCCTCCATTGCAGTTCTTCAATAAAATTGAGGTGCTGATAGGATATTTTGCCCAGGTAGAGTGACTCGATCGGGTATCCATCAGCCAGTTTTTGCAATAGCTGGCCCAGGCCCCGAAGGTAAACCAGATCCTTGGTATAGCCACCACCCCGGAACACCCGCATGCTGATATTAAATGCCGTATGGGGTTCGAAGCCCTGAGCGTTATGAAGGGCACGAAAGCAGTCAATAAAACTGGCGCCGGAAGTGATCAGGTGCACCGCCAGCACTCGGCCTGCTAGCAGTCGTAGACGACTGGCCGGCAGTTCACCCACCAGATACTCTGCCAATACCGCCAGTCCCTCCTGCAGCGCTTCATAGCCGGCCATGCCGACATAGAGTTCGCGAAATGGCTGCTGATTGCCATTGTGATGGGTGAGGATATGGGTGCCTACTTCGTGGTTTATGATGGCGTTGATACGAGATGGATGAATGCTGGCATCGTGTCCGATCAAAAGGTTGCCATGGGAAACCAGGATACCGGGAATGTCGTCGCGTATTAACACAGTCGATTTCAATGAGGGATCTTGCTGGCGGTATCTGTCCAGCTCGATATGAGCCCGCCTGGCGATTTGTTCGGGATTGAGGTTCTCGCCACCGGCGGCGGCCGCTGGGGGTGGGATGGTATCGATCAGTGATCGAGCCTGTGCAAGCAGCGCCGGCTCCGCGTCACCGTAGATCTGGCGACTGCCAAGCAGAAAACGGTCGGTATTGCGATCGGCTACCAGGGTGATCTGGCGATCCAGTTCATTACGTTTTTCGGAGAAAATATGCGCCAGAGTCGGGTCTTCGATCTCTTCAATAGGAATCTGAAATAGTTTTCGCTTGAGCACGGAGGGATTGATATTTCGTGCCCTGTACAGAAACGAAACCTCGCGCTCAAAGCGGTGGTCTTTGAACTCGCGCCAGGCAGCAGCGCTGTTAACCGGGGACACATCTAACAACAGATCGAAGCTGTCACTGATCTCTGCCAGGCGTCGGTCCGTTTGCCACACCGCCTCGGTCATCAACCTGCGCCCCAGCTCATGGAAGTGGCCAGGCCGTTCAGCGGTATGGTGGTGAATAAAGGTAAAGAATCCCCGTTTCAGTGCCCGGTTCAGGCCATGGTGCAGCTCATCGAGTTGGAAGGGCAAAATTTCACCGGTATGGGGGTCCTGATAGATCGGCTTTACCGCGAGACCTACGGGTATGCACTTCAACAACCCCCTCTGTTCAGCCGTGATCAGTGGTTTTAATCCATCAGGGGCAATCTGCTGCGGGTAGCTCACTTCGATCCCGGCATTGAGGTTCTCTACCTGGATGTGCAGTAAGGCGTTTTCCAGCTCCTCGAGATAGTGAACCGGCGTCTGCGTGGAGGGTGCCAATATTTCAAAGCCCGGCTTCAGGGAAGCCTCCTCAGCTGGGTGGGCGGCCCAAAGTTCTAACAGGCAGAGTTGATCAAAGTAGTTACCAAGACTGGAAAGAATCGCCACAAGCAGCCTGTTGACGTCTGGCAGTTGTGCAGGGTTCCCATCCACCAACAGATAAGCCGGGCTGCCCAACAGCAGGCGTTCAGTAGCAGCATCCAGTTGCCGAGCAGATCTTCTAAACACACAGAGAAAGGGTAGCTGCCGGTCGATATGAAGGCGGCCACCTCCCGGCAGTTTTTTTCTGATCGGCCTGTTTGCTGCGATGCTCTGAGAAATTTCTTCGATCAGCGTGTCAGTTATTTGCACTGATTTCATCGGACCTTCCGCAACTCTTCCATGATTCCCGGAATGGTCGATTGCAGGGCGTCTCGAATGGCCTGAATTTGCTCCACCTCGCCAACACCGGTCCATTCATCCATATAGAACTTTTTAAACTCGACAGAGAGCACGCACGCAGACTCGGCAAAATGAGTGTGAATCCACTGTGCCAACTGTCGGCCCTTAAATTTGATATTTTCCCGCACATCCAGGTGCTGACCGAAAAAATCGAATGCCGTCAGATCTTGCGCAAATCGATCGACCAGACTACCCCAGCGCACCCGGTCCAGCGATCCGGTGCCGATATTAATATCTGGATTGAAGCCTGGGTCCGCTGGCCCTTTGTGGCTTCCCTGGCGGCGGTAGTTATAGGCGTGTAAATCCAGGATTACAAAGCGCCGATGATGCTGCGCGAGGTGTTGCAACAGGGTTTCCAGTTCTGCGTAGAAGGCATCATATTCGGCCAGGCTTTTGGCGACCATCTCGGCTTCCGGCGGCTGCTTCCACACATGGAGCCCCCAGGCGACCTCCGGGGTTAGATAAACAGCTTCATCCCGTGGACGGTTGAGGTCAACTTCAAAGCGGGAGCGCGTCGGTACCAGCCAACTGGGCGCCACCTTCACCCAATAATCGGTGTAAGGGTCTTCTTCCCTGGATCGCTCGATGTCATCCAGCGCAAGGATTGGCAGTAACTCACGACGGACTTTGTGCCCAGCGTGGACAGCTGTGGCGAAAACCGGCCCTTCACCTTCGTGTTCTATCCACAGATCTCCGTTTGTAATCATGGCATGATATTTCGCGTTAGTTCGTCTGGCGGTAGAACGAATATACAGTTTAAAAAGAGTACAGGTTGCGCAGGGAGATAACTGTTACCGTCAGCAAGCTAGAGGCCGCGAGATTTT